>NZ_JBHSBY010000022.1:0-138995 GCF_042650905.1 Pedobacter jamesrossensis
TCTAAACTTCCAAATAAAATAATTTTTTATTTTTTAGTTCCTTTCAGGTTAATCTCACACGCTTTTCACACTCACTTCTAACCCTTATCCCCAATCCTTCAATTCTTTTTCCGCTCCTTCCGAACCGGGTTGCAAAGGTAACAATCTTTAACACTATCGCAAAGTTTATTTTAAAATAATTTAAACCTCTTTAATATCCCTAACACCATGTAAACCTCTTTCCCTGTTCCTCCGAACCGGGTTGCAAAAGTAGAAAAAAAATCAGCCCAAACAAATAGAATCTGCCCTTTGTTCGAATACTTTTCGCAACTATATGATATACAAGCAGAAAAAATGAACGGCGATACAGGTTGTTTTTAATTAGATGCCATTTGGATAGGTTTAATTGGGATTTTAGGTTCAAGCAGGCTTGGTTTGGTTATGATATTATCACAAATGAGGACTTGCGTTGGGGGTAATGTTGGTAAAGCTGTCCTTCGACTACGCTCAGGAGGACAGACTGCAATTCAACCGGGATGATGGATATAATTTCTTTTTATAGGAATGGCAGGATTAGTAGGCTTCATTTTGGCTTAAGAAAAATTCGATAATGAATGTAAGCATGCGCTACGACTTACTCAAATTACTATGCTGGCATAATTTTACCCTTAATAGGCCTTTATATACGCTTCATCTATGGCTAGGGTATGCTTAGACTATTACTTAACAAAAACGATTNACTGTCGGTTTTTTAATCTGACCAAGCTAATAAACCCCACCCTAATGAAAAAACCGCAAGGAGAAGCAGGAGCCGAGGATTTGAAATAAAGGGCGAAACTAACATATATAGTACTAAAAGCCCTGATTTGATAAAGAATTAATATTTAGTACTCACTTATTTTACTTTGGAAATAAAATCAACTATATCTTTATATAATTTGTTTTCACCGAAAATCATTTGGCTAATCATCGGCACATGACTTTTACCTTGCACCTCTTTTATGTTAACAGGAATATTGTTGGTTTTTAATTGTTCGTATAATCTTGGTGTTTGGATACGAATTGCTCCATAGGTTTTGCCACCATAAAAAAGTAAGTGTGGATTTTTAATATTAGCAACATAATTTATTGGTGAGGCTAGTTTCCAAACTTCTGGGTTTGTGGTAAATGTTCGGATAAAATCAAAGTAAAAATCATCCTTTTCTGCCGTGGTTAAATATTCATATAAATCAAGTCCGAACGGATCGTTTAGAATTACACCTTTAATTGGGTTTTTAATTCCTACTTTTTTAAAATATTGCGGGTCGGCATTTATTAATTCACCCAAATGTGCACCTGCAGAATGCCCCATTATAAAAATTTTATCATTACTAGCCTGGTAAGTTGCTATATTTTCTTTCACCCATTTAACAGCCAAAGCACAATCTTCGGCCATCTTACTGTATTGAGCATTTGGAGCTAATGGATAATTTATGATTACAGTTACCATTCCTTTACGAGCGAAATTTCTACCTAACCACCAGTAAGTTTCTTTTTTGCCACTGCTCCAGGAGCCACCATGAATAAAAATTAAAACAGGTTTATCTTTTATGCTGTTGTTTTTATAAAAGATGTTTAGTGTGTTTTTGACTTCGGTATTACCAGCATAATTAATGTTTTTTGCTGTTTTTACTTGAGCTGATGAAATTATAGTTTGAAACAAGAGCATCAAAAAAAATAGATTTTTACACATAAAAAAGATTTGTCTTTTCAATATTAAACAAACGAAATTGTGTGCGTTATGGATGTCTAAAGAATGTAATATGTGGAATGTAAAATGGATGATGTATCAAAATGAAGCCTACTTTTTGAAGTCACATCTTCCTTTTCCTGTTTTACCTCGTTATTAATGGGTTTTTCTCTTTTGCAAATAAGTCGAAAACCTTTTTATCTACAAAAGCGGGAAACAATTTATTCATCCAAACGGCCAATTTGCCTTGACCAGTCATTACTAAAGTACGTTTACGCTGCTCAATGCCGTTTGCAATATTATTTGCAACTTCTTCGGATGACATCATTTTACCTTCATCCATGCTGGTTTCGCCATGCGCAATACCATCTTTAGATAATGCAGTTACACGAATATTTGAAGCTGTAAATCCCGGGCAAGCCAATAAAACATTTACACCTGTTTTTAATAATTCAGTACGTAAAGATTCGATAAATCCATTCATTGCAAATTTAGATGCAGAGTAACCCGTTCTGCCTGGTAAACCTCTGTAACCTGCTATTGATGAAACACCAACAACTGTTCCTTTGGTTTTTAAAATTTCGGGTAAAGCATATTTTGTACAATAAACCGTTCCCCAAAAGTTAACATCCATTAAGTTTTTAAGCACTGATAAATCTACATCGTTAAATAAAGCACGCATAGATAAGCCTGCATTATTTACGAGGATATCAATTTTATTAAAGGATACTAAAGTTTGTTTTATAATCAACTCACAATCCGATTCTTTGCTTACATCGGCCTGAACGGCAACTGCTCTGATGCTATATTTTTTTTCTAAATCTGCAGTAATTTCGCAAAGAGTAACGTATTGACGGGCAGCCAAAACTAAATTTGCGCCTCGTTTGGCAAACTCTTCTGCACAAGCTTTACCAATTCCGCTAGATGCGCCAGTGATGATGATAACTTTATTTTTTAAATTCATTTCTATTAGTAGTAGCAAGTATTTAGTATCAGGACTTCATTCAAACATTTAAAATAATTTAATTTTTATGGTTGTTTTAGCGATGCATTTACTTCATCATTGCGGTTTCGTAAGGTACACGAGTAATGATGGAGCGACCGAGTGTAATTTCATCAGTATATTCCAGTTCGCCACCGAAAGCAATTCCACGGGCAATGGTCGTTACCGGGATGTTAAATTCTTTTAAGCGTTTGTAAAGATAAAAAAGTGTGGTATCGCCTTCCATATTAGGACTCAAAGCCAGAATAATCTCTTTAATTCCGCCTGCTGCAACTCTCGAAACCAATCCATCAATAAATAAATCGGTTGGCCCGATTCCATCCATTGGTGAAATTAAGCCCCCTAAAACATGATAGACACCAAAATATTGACTTGTATTTTCTATTGCCATTACATCGCGGGTATCTTCTACCACACAAATTGTTTCTTTATCTCGTTTATGCGACGTACAAATTTCGCACACCACATAATCAGAAATATTATGGCAAATGTTGCAATGTTTTATTTGTTGTTTAAGCTTTATAAATGTATTGCCAAACTGGTTCACCTCCTCCTGTTCTTTATTTAAAAGGTGTAACACTAAACGTAATGCCGTTTTTTGCCCCACACCTGGTAATTTAGAGAATTCGTTTACCGCATCTTCAAGCAGTTTGGATGAAAAATTCATAGTGCAAAAATATACTAAAAGTTTGATACGAAAAATTGTTTAACTGTTATATTGATAAATTGCTGTATTGCTTAAATTGTTGCATTGTTGCTGAAAATCTCATTGCTTAACCAGATCAATCAACAATCGAATTTAACGATGCGCTAAACCATTGACTTTAATTCGTAATTTCTTACATTTAACCGCTTAAACCAAATCTATGTCACCAACTATTCTATTATGTTTTTTAATCGGCTATTTTTTAGTGCTGATTGTCATCTCCTTTGTTACCTCAAAAAATTCTTCTGATAATAATTCCTTTTTTGTTGCCAACAGGAATTCAAAATGGTATTTAGTTGCCTTTGGAATGATTGGAACGGCACTTTCGGGTGTAACCTTTATTTCTGTTCCTGGTGAAGTTGGTGCTCCTAGCGGAAATCAATTTCAGTATTTCCAGTTTGTTTTAGGAAACGCGGTTGGTTTCATTATCATCGCAACAGTTCTTTTGCCTTTGTATTATAGAATGAAATTAACTTCGATTTATAGTTACATTGAACAGAGATTAGGCCACTATAGTTACAAAACAGCAGCGTCGATATTTTTATTAAGTCGTACGCTAGGTTCGGCAACTAGATTATATCTGGTTGTAATAGTTTTACAAAGATTTATTTTCGATAATTATGGCATTCCGTTTTGGCTTACGGTTTTGATTTCTTTAGCATTAATTTGGTCTTATACTTTTAAAGGTGGTTTAAAAACAATCATTATTACCGATACTTTGCAAACGTTTTTCTTAGTTCTATCAGTTTTCTTAACTATTTATTTCATTTGCAATAGTCTGGATTTGAGCATACCACAGGCTTTTGAAACAATTAAAAGCAGCAGTTATTCTAAAATCTTCTTCTTAGATGATTTCCTAACGAACAAGTTTTATTTCAGCAAACAGTTTATAGGTGGTATTTTCGTAACCATCGCCATGACTGGGCTAGACCAGGATTTAATGCAGAAAAACCTAAGTATGGGCACTATTAAAGAGGCACAAAAAAACATGTTCACGTTTACTGGTGTATTTGTTATTTTGAACGTTTTCTTTTTAAGTGTTGGTGCATTATTATATATTTTCGCTGCTAAAAATGGCATCGATATTCCGTTAGACCACATTACAGGCAAACCAAGAACCGATTTACTTTTCCCCGAGATAGCGCTGAATAATTTGGGGGCGATACCAGCAATTATCTTCATGCTAGGTTTAACTGCCGCAACATTCGCTACCACGGATTCTGCTTTAACAGCCCTAACAACTTCCTTTTGTGTAGATTTTTTAGGCATGGATAAGAAAGAAAAAATCAATGCAGAAAATGCTGTTAAGAAACGTCACACAGTACACATTGCATTCTCTATCTTAATGTTTTTGGTAATCATTGTAATCAATGCGCTGAATAGCTCATCGGTTGTGAGTTTAATTTTCACCATAGCATCTTACACCTACGGACCGCTTTTAGGTTTATATAGTTTTGGATTGTTTGTAAAAAAACGTGGTTTGCATGATAAATTAGTACCAATAGTTTGCATATTATCGCCTTTTTTATGTTACTTGCTTTCCACGTATTCAACCACATTATTGGGCGGTTACATATTTAGTGTTGAACTGATTTTAATTAATGGTTTAATCACATTTATAGGTTTGCTATTCATCAGCAAAAAAACTGATGCGCAAACCAGATTTTAATATTAGAATAAGAGTATATGACGAGTGAAGAAAAAATTAGAAGTGCTTTTGAGAACAAAGACTGGCAAGAAATTAAAGTAACCGATTCTTGGCAAATTTTTAAAATAATGGCAGAGTTTGTCGATGGTTTCGAGAAACTGGCAAAAATTGGCCCTTGCGTAACTATTTACGGTTCGGCACGTACCGCAGAAACAAATAGATATTACCAATTGGCAGAACAATGCGGTAAATTGTTAACAGACCGTGGCTATGGTGTAATTACAGGCGGTGGTCCAGGTATTATGGAGGCTGGTAATAAAGGTGCTTACACCAACGGTGGTAAATCAGTAGGCTTGAATATAGAATTACCTTTTGAGCAATTCCACAATAAATATATCGACCATAATAAGCTATTAACATTCGATTATTTCTTCGTACGCAAGGTAATGTTTATGAAGTATAGTCAGGGTTTTGTGGTTTTACCTGGTGGTTTTGGTACAATGGATGAGCTTTTTGAAGCTTTAACGTTGATTCAAACTGGTAAAATTGCCCGTTTCCCAATCGTATTGGTTGGTAAAGATTATTGGGGCGGTTTAATCGACTGGATTAAAGGAACTATGCTTGAAAAGGAACATAATATCCATGAAGAAGATTTAAACTTATTTAGATTGGTTGATACCGCTGAAGAGGCTGCAGAACATATTTTCAGATTCTATGATAAGTATGTACTTAAACCGAATTTCTAATTAAGACTAAAAAATTTTCATGATTTGAATGGAATAATCAATAGTTCCATCATTCGAAATTCAATAATTGACTAAAAGTGTTTGCTAATGCAGGCACTTTTTTTGTATCTATAATTTCCAACTGTAACAACTACGGAAAACTGTTATCTAAAAATAAGATATGGAGCAAACATTAAATTGGAGGAAAGGATTATTTGATAGCAATTATCAGGTATTTAGCAACGCTTTGCTGAAATTTTCTATCAATTTTAGTTCGTTTAAAAATTCTGCAATAGCTACCACTCAGCAAGGAATTTACCTTTTAAAAAGTGAAGGGTATTCTAATCCTGAAACAAAAATAATTAATAATAAAAATGAAGTTTTAGCGATAATCCGTTACGATTGGTTAGGTTTTAAAGCAAAAATATTTTTCACTTCTGGTGAGGAATTTGATTGGAGTTTTCAAAATAGCTGGTTAAGTAGATGGAGCATAAACAATCATAAAGACAAGCAGATTATTTATAATTCATCGAGAGGGAGTGGTTTGATTCATAGCAATGTTGATGATGATGTTTTGATATTAGCAGGATTATTTATCCATGAATATTATGTAAGAATACTTTTTGCTTTCGTTGTTGTAGTATTCATTTTGTTTACAAGCAGAGGTATTTTTTAATAATATGGGCGTTTTAACACGCTGTATGCTATATCTTTTTGGAAGAAAAATCCAAAAAGGATGCCGCTCCCATCGCTAACGCAAGATAGCATGATTTACAAAAAATGTAAAAACGATGTAGTCCCCATGGATGCCATTAAAAACACGAACAGTAATGAATAATTTTAAGTACGTGTTTTTTTCTTTTTGAAATCAAAAAGAAGAAAGCGTTCAGCTAGGACGACACACACACACAAATTAAGATGCTGAAATAAATTACCATTGACACGTTGTATAAACTGATGTTTTAAACCATCTAAGCATATATGGAAATCTAAGCTTTAATAGTCTTACATTAAATGGTCAATTTTTATTGCAATAGCATCATTTATATTGATTTTTATGCAATAAATCACCCCTCAGCTTGACTGGGCATCTTAATGCTTTAAGCAGGGACTTATTTCCTTCTTTTCTATCGCATTAAGATTCTCGTTTTCACGGGAATGACGTCTGGGTGTCGTCATGCTACCATTGACGTTTTTTGTTTATCGTCATTGCGAAGCAGGGTTTGTGTGAGCTGAAGCAAGCTTATTTCAATTATCTTTCGAATGAGATTGCTTCGTTCCTCGCAATGACGATTGCCCTAAAACGTCATTAATATTGATTTTTATGAAATAAATTAACCTACCATTGACGTTACCTCATGCTCAACTTGATTGGGCATCTTAATGCTTTCGCAGGCATATATAATGTTTCCTTTCTAGCGCTTTACGATTCCCGCTTTCACGAGAATGACGTAAGGATTCGTTATGCTACCATTGACGTTTTTGTATAATGTTTTAAACCATCTAAGAAAGCTTAAGTGGTTAATTTTTATTACAATAACGTCATTTATATCGATTTTTATAGAATAAATTAACCCTCAGCATGACGGAAAGGTTTATAAAACCTCTTTAATTCGTTCCGTTGGCCTTGCAACAACAGCCTTATCTCCTGAAACAACAATTGGTCTTTCGATAAGAATTGGATTTTTCACCATCGCATCAATCCATTCAGCATCGCTTAAAGTTTTATCTTTATAATTTTCGGTAAAAATCTTCTCGCTTTTGCGAATCAACTCAAAAGGTTTGATGTTTAGCTTTGCAATTAATTCTTTAAGCTCCGCTTTATTTAATGGCGCTTCCAAATAATACACAACTTCAAACGGTTGACCACTATTTTCTAGTTCCTGCAAGGCTTGGCGACTTTTAGTACATCTATTGTTATGATAAATCTGAATCATTTTGAAAAGTTAAAGTCCGCTTACACCACCACTAACAACCAATTTCATGGCATCAGCTGCGCTCATTTTTAAATCTTTTACCTTATCCCTTTTCACAATACAAAGCTGCCCTGCAAAAGAATAAGATAAGGGGAAATATACTGCAACTTCATCGGGTAAATCGAGTTTGTCTAAGTGATTTTGAGTTAGAAAACCAATTTTTTTCAAGCCACCTTCCACTTCAACTAAAACCGGGTGATTAAATTTCTTTTCATCACCAACAAAAGCCTCCGTTAAATCTTTAATAGAAGAATAAATGAAATTTAGCAATGGCAAACGCTTCATCATGCGCTGAAACCAATTATACATAGGCTCTGTAACCAAATTAGTTACAAAAATACCTGCTAGTAAAATAAGGGTTAAAACGGTTAGTAGACCTAAACCAGGAATGTTTCGGCTTTCGCCTGTGCGGGGATTTACACCTAAAATATTATTTACGTTTAACCAGCTATCTACAGTTGTAACTGCCCAAATTACAATGAAAATACTCACAGCAATGGGCACAACAATTAATAAACCCTTAATAAAATAGTTTAAAATAGCTTTCCCAACTTTATTCATGCTGCAAACTTATGAAAAATAAGGCTAATTGATTAGGATTGTTAAATTGTTTGCTGTCTCAATTGTTAACAGCTAAGCCGTAAAAGTATTTATACTAAAAAGACTTATCTTAAACCTGAATAACAATTTACAATATCTCCATCAAGAAATTTCCTTATTCATAAAAATAAATTCGCTTTACACGCTGAGAAATATTGGTCAGGATTTCATAAGGAATGGTATTAATATCATCTGCCAATTGCATAATGGTATGTTGCTGATTAAAAACAATAGCCTCATCGCCTGCTTTCACGTCAATTTCAGTTATATCAAGCATCGTCATATCCATACAAATAGAACCTATTGTTGGCACCAATTGGCCATTTATTAGCATTTTACCAACACCATTTCCGAAAGCCCGACTATAACCATCTGCATAGCCAATTTTTACGGTAGCAATTTTACCACCCTTGGGCATTACACCTCTCCTACTGTAACCAACAGTTTCTCCGGCATCTAAAATTTTAACCTGTGTTACCGTTGTTTTTAGCACCATTACAGTTTGTAAACCGCGGTTATTTTGTAAAGCTGCATCGAAACCATAAAGTCCAATTCCTAAACGAACCATATCCATTTGGCCATCGGCCCAGCGACTAATACCAGAAGTATTTGCGATATGAAGTAAAGGTTTATAGCTTAAAACATTTATCAATTTTGTGGAAATAACCTTAAATTTTTCAATTTGATGTTGTGTAAAGCCGTCGTGTTCGGCCTCGCCACTTGCCACCAAATGAGAAAATATACTTTGAACTTTCAACCGTTGATTATTTTTCAATAAAATTGATAAGCTTTCAATTTCGGCATTGTCAAATCCTAAACGATGCATACCGCTATCAATTTTAATATGTATTGGGTAATTAAAATCATAATCAGAAAGCGCATTTAAAAAGCTGTTTAAAATTTCGAGGCTATAAATTTCGGGTTCTAAATTATGTTTAATAATTGCTTCAAAAGCCGATTCTTCAGGACTCATCACCATGATTGGCAAAGTAATTCCTGCTTTTCGCAAAGCAATTCCCTCATCGGCATAAGCAACAGCCAAATAATCTACCTTATGAAATTGCAATAAATTAGCGATTTCGAAACTTCCGCTGCCATAAGAAAAAGCCTTAACCATTGCCATGATTTTCACACCAGGCTTAATTTTTGAGCGATAAAACTGCAAATTACCAACCATGGCATTTAGGTCGATTTCCAAGACGGTATCATGAATTTTCTGCGTAAGCAACTTACTTATCCTGCCAAATTCAAAGCGCCTTGCTCCTTTTACTAAAATGGTTTCGTGGTTAAAATGCAACCCTGGAAAAGCCTCTATAAAAGCATTTGTATCATTAAAAAACTGGGTTTCAAACTTAAAAAGTGTAGCGTAATTTGCGATGTGTGGTCCAATCCCGATTAAGCGGTTTACTTTTTTCTGCGATAATAAATCGGCAATTTCTGTATATAAATCTAAATCATCTTTACCCGTTTCGAATAACTCAGAAAGGATAACGGTTTTTTTAGGATGCTGATTTTGCTGGTTCAAAAAATCTAAAGCAATAGCCAAAGACGAAATATCTGCACTGTAAGAATCATCAATAATAGAACATTGATTAATGCCATTTTTGAGTTCTAAACGCATACTTACATGACTCAATTTCTCCAGACGCAAATCTGCTTGATCCGGAGCATAACCCAAAGCGAGTAAAGTTGCCCAGCAAATCATGCCATTTTCTATCGATGCCTTATCCTTAAAAGGCAGCATACATTCTATTTCTCGGTCTTGATAAATAGCCCGCAAATAGCAATTTCCTTCAATCGGTTCTACCGCGATAATTCGTAAATCTGCACCTTGCTTACTACTCCAGCTAAATTGTTTTTTACCAGGTAATTCTTTAAAATTTATTTCACTTACATAATCTGGCGAATAAATAAACAGTTCAGTATCTTTAAAAAGCTTGAGTTTTTCGATTAGTTTTTCTCTTTTCGAACTGAAACCCTCCGCATGGGCTTCGCCAATATTGGTTAGTATACCTATTTGAGGTTGAATAATCTCTGCGAGTAAATCCATTTCATTCACAGCTGAAATACCAGCCTCGAAAATTCCTAAAGTATCTTCTGCATCAATTTGCCAAACAGAAAGTGGCACCCCAATTTTAGAATTATAACTTTTCGGACTACGTACAATATTAAAATCGGTAATTAGAAGCTGATACAACCATTCTTTAACTATGGTTTTGCCATTACTACCCGTTATGCCAATGGTTTTTAAATCGAATTGATTGCGATGATAAATGGCTAACTTTTGTAAGGCTTTTAAAACATCACCAACCAATAAAAAGTTGCAATTAGAGTACTTATTAAAGTATTTTTCGTCTGTAATAACGAAATTCCGAATATCTTTTGAATACGCATCTTTTATAAATTCATGTCCATCGCGATGTGAAGACAATGCAAAAAACAAAGAATTTTCTGGAACCAGAACCGAGCGACTATCTATAACGAGATATTCGATAACGCTTTGCTCATCAACTAATTTGGCATCGGCATTTAATATTTCGGCAATTCTGGAAATGGCATATATTGGTTTAAGCATTGTTTTTGTTTCAGAAAAATACGGTAATCGTTTTTATTTTTACGAATTTCAGTAATTAATTATGAAAAGCAGTAAAGAGGAGCCAAGAATATTAGATAAAAAACAAGCTTTGGCAAAAGCCGAAAGTTTTTGCGTTTATCAGGAACGTTCGCAAAAGGAAGTTCGATATAAATTGGTGGAATGGGGAATGCGAGGCTATGAACTGGAAGAGATTTTGTCTGAATTGATTTTGAATAACTTTCTAAACGAAGAGCGTTTCGCAAAATCTTACACATCGGGTAAATTTAACATCAAAAAATGGGGGCGTGTAAAAATTAAGCAGGGGCTGAAACTCAAAGGTGTGCCAGATAAAATGCTTCAAAAGGCTTTGTATAGTTTAGATGATGATGATTACCAGCAAACTTTAGAAAATTTAGCTATAAAAAAAGCCGGGACTTTAAACGAAAGTAATCCTTTAAAAAGAAAAATGAAGCTAATAAACTATCTTCAGGGGCGAGGATTTGAAACTGATTTAATTTTACTTGCGCTGAAAGCCAGCAATTTAAACTAAATATTAAATTTTTAATAAAAAATCTCTTGACAGAAATATAAATCTGCCTATATTTGCATCACCAAAACGAAACAGCACATCGGTTTTGTTAATGCGAAAGTAGCTCAGTTGGTAGAGCACGACCTTGCCAAGGTCGGGGTCGCGAGTTCGAATCTCGTCTTTCGCTCTAAATGCCTTCTTACCAGGAGGCATTTATTTTAAAAGATTAACCTACCGATGGATTTCGGAAAAGGCTAATGCTCGGGTGGTGGAACTGGTAGACACGCAGGACTTAAAATCCTGTGCTTTCAAAGGCGTGCGGGTTCGATTCCCGCCCCGAGTACAATAAAAAAATCGATAAAAAGCGCTGAACTAAAATCAGCGCTTTTTTTTGCTCAATTTTTATGGAATAACCTGCATCGTTTTCGAGCGACTATCACCTGTAAAGTAATGTATGGGTGCTTCTATTTTATCAATTAAAACTTTGGTTTCGCTACCTTTTGTAATTGTTAATTTAAACTTATCCAGGTACCAATTATCGGACCCGATGCCACCACCACCAGTATGTCTAATTAAAATTTCTTTGATATCGCTAATGTCTATGTCTGCGGTATTTGGTATTGTTTTTTGTAGGGTGCGCTCCGAAAAATTATTCCATTTTCTACTTGCATTGAAGTTGGTTAACGTTATCGGAAGCCTTCCACTTTTAAAACGGATGTATAAGTTTATGTTATCATTACCGCCTCGTAAATCATCACCTCCAGTGCCAAAAACTGCGGTAATGCTGGCATTTGCAGTTGTAGGTACAGTTACAGGAGTTGCTGTAGTATTTGAAGAAAGCTCGAATGTTTTCGAAGTAAGTTCAATTGGATTATTGTTATCTCTTCTTTTTTCGTAAACGATACGAACTAAAGGTTGTCCGCCAGTTCCATTTTGATTAAAGACTATAGTTCTTACCAAACGCCCATCTTTTTTAATGGTAGCGGTAACCGTTAGCTTCTCTATATTCCAATTGTCGGCCCCGGCTCCATCTATGTTGTTTCTTCCACTTACTGCATCTCTTAAAATAGTAATCGATTGTAAATCTTGTAGATTAACATCACTTGGCAAGGGAATAGTTACTCTTTTTATAGAATTGTTTGGCCACGTTTGACCTTTGTTAATATCTTCTACAATCACTGCATTACGATTGTTAATGTTAACCGTAATTTGAGGATTTTTTTGAAAGCTTCTGGTTTCTAAATTATCGCTCCCAGTTTTAATATCAACTTCTAATTTATTGGCTGATGGTGGCATAACAACTACAGGCGCACTTCTTACGGTTCTATCTGCCACAACTGGGGTAGCAATTGGCGTTCTGCTAATTGTTCCAATTGAAATTGGGATAAAATTCCAAATTACATTAGTTAACTTATCATACTCTACCGGATTGTATTCTCTGTTTTTAAAATCAAAAAGTACTGTGGTGCCGCCATTATTTATATCTCTAAACTGCGTACCTAAAAAAACTTCTTGTGGGCCAGCAACCATTCTAGGCTGTATGGCATAAAAACCATCTTTATCACTTGTGATGTAAAACTGTTGAAACCTTTTATTTGTGCCCGACATTAAAGGTTCTAGTACTACCTTCGGACTTATACCAGTAAGCGTACCAGGCATCTCCGTAAATGTGACGTATTTGTTGGTTTTAAGATTTTTAATTGTAAAATATTTTGGCATTCCTGGCACGCCAATTACATCAAAAATTTGTTCTGGGCAATTAGAATTTTCGCAAGCATTTGCAAGAACTAAAAGCCAAGTAGGGTCATATTGTATAACTTTACCTTTTTCGGCTAATCTGATAGCATAACGCCCAGCTCTTAATTGAGCAAATACAATTGTTGGAAAAACTAGGAGGAGAAAAATGAGCTTTTTCATGGTGTCATTTATTTGCTGAAGTGAATTCTTATATCTTTAATAATACTGTATGCAACACCTGTTGCAGTCCCGTAATTATTGTCTGGATTGCCTTTTACTGTAAATGGCTTTGATGAGAAGTACGTGCCTGCATTTTTATAATTAATGAGGTCGGCATCAATAGCTAACATCTTTACATTTGATGAGTAATCTGTAGCTAAATCGCTAGTTTTATGCGCAACTTTAATGCTTGGTATCACTTCTACAAAGATGTTTCCGTTTTCTAACGCATACTCGCTAACCATAAAAATATCTTTTATAGCAGGTTTATTTGAGGCTACTGTACTTGAAATAACGGGGACTGTTGCGCCAGAATTAAAAACATAATCTCTCATTCCATTTGCTTCTGCTCTTTCTAAGCCAATTTTCGAAAACATGGTAGCTTGTGTTTTATAATTGTTTACAGCTGTGCCATTTTCGTTAACTATAGGGCAGGCTGCGTACGAGCCGTCTGCAAGTTTTTCTACCAATCTCACTTTTAAAGTACCAGCTATTTTTTTGCAATCGTTGTTGTGTATTGGTAGCGAGAAACCACTAAAACTTAGGTCTTGTGTATTTGCTTTTTTTATGGTGATAGCTAATATATTGTTGGTAAAAACACTGCCAAATGTTGGGTAATCGCCAGTGCAAATTAATGTGCTTTGAAATTCATCATCAAATTTAATGTAAGCTACATGGCCAGGCGCAACTTTTAACGATATGTTTCGTTTATTGGTAAATGGATAAGAAAATGGGTTAACAACATTGGCATATTTCGCTACTCTACCTGCAAAATTTGGTTGCTCGTAAATTTCTACTCTATCAATATGAGTAGTTGTAGGTAATTGAATAAGTGCACTAGGCAATGGTCTGTTACCAATTGGTGTAATAACATTTCTGTCTATTTGTGCATTTGCACCTAAAGCAATAAGTATTAGGCAAACAATGATGGTTAACTTTTTCATGATAGGTTTTTTTTGTGAGTGATGGTTTTTTAACTATTTAAGTTTCTTTTTTACTGTATTTTAAACTCTGCATCAATATCTATAACACCATGATACACCGATGCTACATTTTGTGATGGAAAACGTTGATAAGGTGTTTCTTCATAAACACTGTACAGCAAACTCACATCACTACTGTGTAAAGGCAAAGGGTTAAATGGCAAATTGTAGTAATAATATTTAAATACGTTGATAGAAATGGTGTACGTTTTATTGGCAGTTATCGGTATTTGGCACACAAATAAGTTATAATTTATAGTGTCGCTAATGTTAACATTCATGGTTTGTATTAACTCACGTGTATCTGCATCCCAAATAGATAAGCGCATATAACCTTTGGTGGGGTTTTTAATTCTGATGCCTTTGATACGACCATCTTTATGCGGTTTAATGGCAATGCCCAATTCTACCGCCGATTCCCGATAACCTACTTCTCTATACTCGGTTTTAAAGGTTTTGTTAAAGTGTTTACCAAATATCCTGTCTTCGCCAAAGTATGATGTGCCATTTTTTAAAACAGTACAACCACATAACGCAATTAACAGCAATAAGAATAAGCGATACATGGTGTTATAGTTTTATAAATTCTACCCTACGGTTATTTGCTTTATTAATTTCATTTGTATTTGGCATAGCTGGCTGGCTTTCTCCTTTACCATCTGTTTGTATTCGATTAATGCTAATGCCAAAATCTGAGCCCAACATTTTTTTAATAGCCTCTGCACGTAGTTTAGATAGTTTTAAGTTTTCTTTATCCTCGCCATCGCTATCTGTATGCCCAATTATTTTAATTTTTACATTTGCATTTTCCTGTAAAATCACAGCGATGGATTTGATTAAACCCAAAGATTCAGGCTTGATGTGAGCAGAATTTACATCGAACAAAATACCAGATGATACAAATTTGCCTTCGTTAATAAGCTTGTTTCGAGTATCTGGATTACCAACTGCAAGCCTTAAATTGTTGATGTAATATTTATCATCCTCATTTTTAAAATTTCCGGTTTGAAACAGAATGCTATTGTATTTTTTTCCATCAACAAAAGCATTTGGCAAATCCCACACTTTTTCTTGATTGAGGTAAACGCGTAAACGATTTTTTTGTCGCCAAATGCTCACATGCACCGTGGGTTTTACATCACTTACAAATTCATTTTGTAT
This sequence comes from Pedobacter jamesrossensis, assembly GCF_042650905.1. NCBI lineage: Bacteria > Pseudomonadati > Bacteroidota > Sphingobacteriia > Sphingobacteriales > Sphingobacteriaceae > Pedobacter > Pedobacter jamesrossensis. The sequence goes on from NZ_JBHSBY010000022.1 coordinate 15,571, forward strand.
GGCTTTGTTTTTATCGCCATAATTACCATTTTGGTAAGCTTGATAATTTGTAGTGCCTTTGGTATTTGCTGTTGATACCTGTTTTGGGTGAATGCTAACCTCAATTCCACTTCTACCTAACCTGTTAAACTGTTTCCATTTGATGAAATCTTTGGTAGGAACTGGTAAATCGGCGATAGAAAAACTTAAAGCATTGCTATAATTGTTAAAATTTGTACTACAATTGGCATCAAATTCAAATGTAAAATTATTAGGTAAATTGGTAATAAATTGAGGCATAAATACGCCGTTTTTACCTAAGTTCAACCAGTTTTCTTCGCCAATTTTTACTAACTCACCACCGCTATTTGTACTCCACTTTGCTGGGAAATCGCCTACGTTATCATTACTAAAATTTTCAATAACCAATACTTTTTCACCTTGTACAAAATCAAATTTTCTGGTAATATCAATACTTTTCGAATCCGTTTGAGCTATACAAGTACTGTAGGCAAGCATCATTATTAAAAGTAGTTTAGCTTTCATGGTATTAATTTGTTTTTTACTGAAAGCTACGACGTCTTTATAGCTCAATAAATAGCAGATATCTGTCATTTATTGATTTGCATAAATGATTGTTTAATTTTCTAAATAGAGAATAAGCCAATTTTGTAAATAGAATTTGTAGATAAATTGCAAACTAAATACGAATTAAGTATTATTGATTTCCCTAATAATTTTGAGTTATTATGCAAAGGACAACAACTAATTCGGTAGTAACCAGGAAATAGTGCCAGTAATGATTTAAGTTCTTAAAGCATTAAAAATTTGACAAGTTTATATACTCTTCATTTAGCAATAAACCTCAATTTAACTTGCCAGGAAAAATCTTCATAAAAAATATGAAGATACCGATGGCATGCTGAAAAAAAATATTTAAAAAAAATGAAAACGCTACAACCACTAACAACTGAACAATTTGTGAAAAATGCGAAATCAGAAAAGGAATTGGGTATTGTTGATTATGAGGCTTTTTTTTCAACCCAGATAAAAGAAGCACACAATTTTGCAATCGGGCCATACTATTGGTTTATTGGAGATAATTCTAATATGTTAATTACAGTTGCTAGTAATAATATTGGAGAACTTAGTCCATTTAGCAAATCTGAGTGGGAAAATAAACCAGCCTTATTTTTTGTAGAAAACATTCATCCTGAAGATAGCTTTTATGTTTTATCTGCAATACAATTTGCAATGGATAGAATTGTTAATCTTCCTTCAGAGCAGCAAACAGATGTACGAATCAATATATATGCTCGAATGTTAAATGCTCAAAAAGTATTTCGCTGGGTACTTATACAAATGCCGGGTTTGTATGTAAATAATAAAAACTTAACAACTTGTGGTTTAATGATGATAACCGATTTAACACACTTTAATTTTAATAGTCGGCCTATATTGATGACACTTGTAGATAAAGTAAATAACAAAACGGAATATTATCATTTAAGTTTACATAATGAACTAAAAATGGAGAATATTCTATTGCCCCACATAACAAAACGAGAGCAACAATTGCTACAGTTAATGCTACGAGGGCTCACTACTCCCGAAATCGCAGATACTTTGTTTATATCTTACCATACTGTAGAAAATCATAAAAGAAACCTTCGTAGAAAAACATCTACAAAAACATCTGTAGAATTGGTGCACTATATTATGAACAACAATTTATTGTAAACAATTGGATTAAGATATAGGATTAGATTTACTTATTTTCACTTACACTGCATCTTTATTAAAAACTTAATTAAATTAAGGGTACCTACAATTTTAAGGCTTTTAAGCAAATCATAATCTGAACTCAACGCATTGAGTATTTCATATAAATGATAAAAAATCAGAACTTTTGCTATAAATTATTTTCCTTAACACTAAGTATTTTCACTCTAAAAGATACTTTAACATAACAGTGATAGCATCCTTGTATTCGAGCGAAAATTATTTTTAATTATTTTTGATACTGAAAATTATATTTCTATATTTGCAACCCCAAAGGAATACAGCGATGTATTAATTTGCGAAAGTAGCTCAGTTGGTAGAGCACGACCTTGCCAAGGTCGGGGTCGCGAGTTCGAATCTCGTCTTTCGCTCTAAATGTTTTCCTACCAGAAAGCGTTTATATTAAATTTAACCTACCGATGGATTTCGGAAAAGGCTAATGCTCGGGTGGTGGAACTGGTAGACACGCAGGACTTAAAATCCTGTGCTTTCAAAGGCGTGCGGGTTCGATTCCCGCCCCGAGTACGAATGAAAATTCTATTCATTTTTAAAAAGAGCTGTTCTAAAAAGAACGGCTCTTTTATTTTTTACTCTCCACACATTTCATCAACATTTTAGAAATTCAAAAATAGGTAGCTCAACAAAACACCAGCACCCTACCCTTATTTAGCTTAGATTTTAACTATTTGATAATATGATAATTAACAATAAATTATTTATATTTATTAAATAAAAAATCTTATTATGCGCATCTCAAAAACCAAAAACGGCTTGAAAGTTCAAGCGATTGCCGGAACCTATGTGGTTCTTTTAGGAATTCACCTTGATGAAAAAGACTGTAAAGGATTAAAAGGCTTCTCAATTCATAGAACTAACCACACAGCGAAAACGGCTGGTTATCTTTCTGGCATGAAAGCATTCGAAACTACTGACCCGGGCTATCCTTCAGGATCCTTATACGGTACAGATGCTCACCCAGTACAAGGATTTCAATGGGGTGATTATGATGCCACACCGGGACATGATTATACCTACATAATTACAGCTTTAAAGGGTTCGCCCGAGGCATTAATGCCTTTTAAATCTTTATCTATTAAACTACAGACTGAATCTCCTGAAGGTGGAGATCATGATATCTATTTTAATCGGGGAACAGCTGCATCTCAAGAATATGTGAGATTATTTGGAGATAAAGTACCAGAAAAAATTGTAAATGGTAAAGCATTCGAATGGCTCTCTCGTGGCTTGTTCGAAGCCATGTGCAATTTTGTTAACACTTGTGTTCCAGGCAAACACTCCTTAAGAATCGCTGCTTATGAATTTCAGTATCTTCCCTTTTTAACACTTCTAAAAAAATCTATTGATAAAGGGATTGATATACAAATTATTTACGATGCCCGCGATCCAAAAGTTGCCAAACCAAATAGAGAAGCTGTATCTGCTGCAGAACTTACCCCCTATTGTAAGGAGCGCTTAAAAAAACCAGGTAATATATCGCATAATAAATTTATGGTGAAGCTTAGCGATGGAAATCCCGTTTCTGTATGGACTGGCGGAACCAATTTTAAAGATGGTGGCATATTTGGGCATTCTAATGTTGCCCATGTTGTAGAAAATGAAAGCATAGCAAAAAAATACCTCGATTATTGGAATGCGCTTCATTCAGATCCAGATATTAATAGTATCCGTTTGCAGAATCTGACCTTGACTCCAGATCTACCAGCTGAAATTCCTGCTGGAACAAGTGTAATTTTCTCGCCAAGAAAAGGAAAAGCTGTTCTCGAACGTTATGCTGAAATGGCTCAATCGGCAAAAGATGCTCTTTTTATGACTTTTGCTTTTGGAATGGGTGATGATTTTAAATTTGTTTATGAGAATAGTAAAGCTCCATTACGTATCGCTTTATTGGAGCGTTTTATTAGAATGATGCCAGACGATACAGATGAAGAAATAGCAAAAAAGGAGACCGAAACAGCAAAAATGCAGAAGCTAAGAAATAAAATAGAAAATATTTTTGCCGTTGGAAATAGAATAGTTACCAATAAACTAGATGGATGGCTAATGGAAAAACTCTCTGGTTTAAATGGAAATGTTAACTATGTACACAATAAATTTGCATTGATTGATCCATTAAGTGATGATCCAATTGTTATCGCAGGCTCAGCAAATTTTAGTGAAGCTTCTACAACTGGCAATGATGAAAATATGCTCATTGTAAGGGGAAACAAAAGAATAGCTGATATTTATTTAGGCGAATACTGGAGATTATTTAAACATTTCTCGTTTAGAGAAAGTATTGAAAAGAAATGGAACAACGATCAAAAGCCCAAACCGCTTATAGTGGATGATAGTTGGTGGGCTCGTCATTTCGGGAAAACTTCTGATGCTGCGAGAAGAAAGTATTTCGCCAATGTTAAGATATAAAATTACGGCTTCAACAATTGTTAATATCATAACATCAACTACGCAATAAGTTAAAATGATTTTTCTTGTTTTGTACATCATAAAAAAAATCATATATGGAAAACAGCTTATTAAACGTTAGTTCAGACTTACAAACATTCATCAATAAATTTGAACCAGTTAAATTTAAGGTAATGGCCAAAGGGATTGAAGTTAGAGGAATTAACAATATGCATAATAATATTTTAGAAGCCAAGTCGATTATCGAGCGGTTAAAACTAAACCTTACCGTTTCTCATAACGCAGAAATGCTTAGCTATAAAGGCTTTGAAGTAAACAATCTTTAATGAAGCAAAACGGGGCTGTATCAAAATAAAAAATTTAACTATTGTAAAAGAATTTAATTTGGCGGTATCGTCATGCTACCATTCAGGTTGTATGAACTGATATTTTAAACCATCTTAGGCATCTAAGGAAATCTAAGCTTTAATGGTCTTACATTTAAATGGTTAATTTCTATTGCATAGCGTCATTTATATTGATTTTTATGAAATAAATTAACCCTACCATTGACGTTATATAAACTGATGTTTTAAACCATCTTAGGCATCTAAATCTAAGCTTAAATAGTCTTACATTTCTCTTAGATGGTTAATTTTATTATATAAAGTCATTTGTATTGATTTTTATGAATAAATTACCCCTCAGCTTGAAGGGGCATCGTAATGCTTTAAATAGGCCTTTATTTCATAACCTGTCCATCGCTTTACGATTCCCGTTTTCACGGGAATGACGACCGCTCAAAATATTATTCTGCTAATATTACTTCAAAATCAATTTTGAGACAGCCTCATTTTGTTAAAAAATGAAACTTACTTTTTGGCTTTAACAGGCGCTAAAAGATTTATTATTTTTTTAAAGATTTCGTTGTTTTTATATATTCCTTTGAACATTTCAGATTTTGGCCCATAAGCGAATACAGGAACCATAATATTGGTATGATCGTCAGTGCTAAATGCACCTGTAATTGTACCGTTTTTCTCATCAGCATCTAGCAATGTTAAACCACCAGTTTCATGATCAGCCGTAATGATAACTAAGGTTTCTCCATCTTTATCTGCAAATTCTAGAGCAGCGCCAATCGTTCTATCAAAGTCGTGCATCTCCGTAATTACGTAAGGCAAATTATTTGTATGCCCACCGTGATCAATTTGTGCACCCTCTGCCATGATAAAGAAGCCATTTTTATTTTTAGATAATAAGCTTATCGTTTTCAAAAGAGATTTTTTCAATAAATCAGTACGACCTTTTAAAACTGAACGGGTATCTTCTGTTGGAAGCAATACAAGTTGCTTTCCTGAAACCTCTTTATCGAAATCTGCAAAACTTTTATTTAACTTAAACCCCTGTTTACTAAGTTTATTAATAAGTTCCGTATCCTGATTTTTTATAAAGGCATCCTGATTAGAACCTATAAGAACTTCGGCTTTACTATTTAAGAGGTCGGCAGCAATTGCATTGCTCATGGTTCTTTCCGTTTGATGAGCGTAAAAAGCAGCAGGAGTAGCATCCGTGATATCGCCAACGGAAATTATACCACTTTTTATACCAAATTGAGCGATACTATCTACCAGATTAGTACGGGGTTTATTATCCGTACCCATTCCAATATAGCGATTGTTTGTTTTCTCTCCGGTGGCCATTGCCGATGCACCCGCAGCAGAATCTGTATTGCCCGAATTTGCAGCTCCAGTTTGAGAAAAACCTATATTTTTAATCTGACTAATGTTTAAATTACCATGATTAGCAATTAATCCGGCATGAATTTGCGCAAGCCCCATACCATCGCCAATTAATAGAATAACATTTTTTACTTTTTTTTCTTTACCATCAGATTGATAATTTGGTTTGTAAACAGGATAAGCTTTAGGATTGGTGTAGGTTAACTTCTCTTGATTATTATAAAATTCATTCAGCTTTACAGGATGGTCGGTGTTAATCCAGTCGACACCCAAACTTTGTAAAACAATCCAGGTATTCGGACTATCAACAGTTCCCCAAAAACGAAATGGCTTTCCTAAGTTGTGTGCTTCGGCAACAACATCTTGCAGTTTTTTTAAATCGGTAGGTGTGGGTACGCCTTTTCCATTCCAAACCGTGTACTTTTTAATATCCTGACTTATCATAGCAACACGCTTTAATTCATCAGTTGTATATTTAACTTCTGGTCTACCATCAAAATAAATATATTCAGGCCAATTTTTGAAATTATTTGGAGCTGGCATATTGCCGCTAATCACAATTTTTATGGCTTTTTTATTAGCTGACGCATCAAATGTATTCCCAAATTCTTTTATATAACTGATTAGCTTTTTAAGTACTTCAGGATGATTCTCTTTTATATCGATTACTAACTGAAGTTTTTTAGATGAATCCTGAAATGCATTGTCTCCATTTTTTTTGTAAAGTTTAAAAAGTGGTTCGAGATAAAGTGTTTTTAAAGTACGTTCTTTTGTAATTTCAGAAAGTTCGTGTGCAACATAAAGTTCATCATCTTTTAAAAATACATCGGCCTCGATAGATTCCATTCCAGAATAATATGCTTGTAATAATGGAATTGATTGATGGTAATCATTATGGCTGTGCCCGCCTGTAACTGATTTTACTTGTGCGAAAGCTGAAAAAGAAATCAGTATTGCTAAAAATAAATTAAGGATAATCGAAATTTTCATGAGTATTATTGTGATAATTTAGTCAAAACTAAACAAACAATGTTGCCTTAACATTAACCAAAGGTAAACAGCTCTATAATAAAAAACGCCTGCTTTTGGCAGACGTTGACTCTTTTAAAATTATAGCCAAAGCTTAAACAGCGTGCTAAAGAAAACCTAAAATTTCGGGTCGAAATTAAAGTAAATTGGATTTGATAAACCAACCATATTTTCACTTAAAGCCATAGATTTTGGCACTTGCGGATAAGCCGTATTTGTACCTTCAACAGTTACCCGATAATAAGTTCTGCCTTTTATTTCCGGTGCATCTTCAAATTGAACCATAGGAACTTTACCCTTTGCATGATAAGTATTTAATTTTTTCCCATTTTTAATTATGGTAATGGTATAATCTGCATCTGGTAAAGTGTTTCCACTTAGCTGAACTAAAAATTTTACAGGCTTACCTTTAGAAATTGAATTATCACCCATCATCATTTCAAATTTACCATCGTCATTTGCATCAGCATAAAATTCTACTCTTGGCGCAAAAGGGTTTGAACTTACAGAAACCTTTCCATGTGTTAGTGCATCAACAATCGCAGTTAAACTTTTTTCTTTTGCAAAAACCCATGTCGTTGGCGTGCCAACATAATTATATTCTGCCTGATACGTGTTTGCACTTGGCTTTTCAGAACCTGTTGGTAAGCCATGATGAGCATCGCTTCCTCCCCTTCCAGTCATCATTCTGCCAGATGAAAGCATATCATCCCAAATCATTATTGCATTCGCATTTTTTGGCCAAACAGATGAATTCCAAACCTCTATTGATTGAACCAAATCGTAAGAAAAACCAAAATTATCCTTTCCGCTTGGATGATTCGCTGATAAATGAATACCTAAAGAATTCTTTACTTTACCAATATTTACATCACGCTCATCGCGAACATCAAATAACCGTTGATGTTTGTATGGTTTATCAGAAAATACATTTCCGTGTCCTCTTGTTGTGGTCCATTCTGCACCATATAACAAAAGAAGCGAATCTGATTTAAACTCAGGATCTGCCCAGGTGTGGTGTTCAACGTCGCCATTAACATGATTATCATGATCGGTTATACACACATAATCCATCTTCACGGATTTAGAAAAATTAATAATTTTCGCTATAGAATTGTTTGACGATTCTGTACTGTGACGGGAATGCACGTGTAAATCTCCTTTTAACCAAACTCCACTATTAAGGATAACGGGTTTAGCTTCTTCCTGGGCTTTTGCATTGCTCATAAAAAGAGACAATGCAATACATAACATGCCAATGGTTATATTATATTTTACTATCATTTTAAATTTCTATTTTAATAAGAAACGTCTGCTTTCGCAGACGTTCGATTATTTGTTTGTTGTTTAATTTCTTTATGCCTTTACCAGAAATGATTCTGGCATTTCCGCTGCCTTCAACATAAAATTATGTAATTCATAATTTTTAACAAAAGGCTTTAAATTTTCGGAGCCAGGCCCGAACATGGTAAGCTCTACATAATCTCCAGTATGGTTCATTCCTGCCCATTGCACATCAGTATATTTACTCAGAATTTTTCCATATTCATAAAATGGAAGATTAGACTCATTGTATAACTGATCTGGTGTAATATCTTTGAAATGATTTAAAAGTGATTTAACGTCATCAGATTTAATTTCGAAACCTTGATTTTCTTTAATCAAATCTATAATTTTCTGCTCACTAAACGATTGATTTAACTGGGCCAACAGCCAGGTATTACTGTGTTTAAAGTTTTGCAAGCTATCGAATTTTTTATTGGCTTCATCAGCGTAAAATAAACCGGGATTCGAATTACCATGATCGGTTGTAATGATAACTAACGTTTCTCCATCCTTTTCTGCAAACTCAATTGCTTTACCAACGGCCTCATCAAAAGCTAATTGGTCGAATATTAATCCACTTAAATCATTAGAATGCGCTGCCCAATCTACTTTTCCGCCTTCAACCTGCAATGCAAAACCGTTTTTGTTATCTTTCATTAATTCGATAGCTTTCATCGTCATTTCTGCAAGCGAAGGTGCAGATTTCATCAGTTTTTCATCGTGCTTTCTATCCACTTCGTAAGGCATTCCGTCTTCAGCAAACAAACCTAAAACTGGTTTAGAATTATCCAAAGCGAGCATTTCAGTTCTATTCTCGGCAACTTTATAACCTTGAGTTAAATATTTCGGAATTAAGTTTCCGCCTGGACGTTTATCTCCAAAATATTTATGTCCGCCGCCCATCATTACATCAAACTTCAAACCCAGGTACATTTCGGCAATAACATCCTGACCTCCACGGTTATCTATATTTACACAAAAACCAGCCGGTGTTGCATGTGTTACCGGAACGGTGGTTACGCAACCTACCTTTTTGCCTTTTTCTTTAAATTTTTGAAGAATTGGTTGCGGTTTTTCGCCATTCGTACCAACATTTAGTGAGCCATTTCTAACGCGAATTCCTCCACCCCATGATGAACTTGCAGCTGCAGAATCTGTAACCATAGAGCTTGCAGAAGCCGTATCCATTAATGCTCTTACAGCTTTATTATCGCGATATAAACCTAACCATTTACTGCTTTTACCTAAAATTCTGTTCGAGTATAAATCAGCCATATTTAATGTTCCTATACTCATGCCATCGCTCACCATCATTATAATGTTTTTAGCTTTTTTAGAGCCTCCAAGCGGTTTTGCAATAACATCATTTATACCTGTAAAAGGAACCGCTAAACCTGCTAACAATCCGCCTTTTAATAACGATCTTCTGTTCATCTTCTATTTAATTTTGAATAATGGATTAGCTCTGAAATATTTACCATCGGCAAAGCTGATGAAGTATTCGGAGTTAAAATGTGTACTTTTTTGATAATAATCTGTAGTGATAACTTGTGCGCCGGAATTACAGGCAGCATCGAAATCAGACTTATCATTTTTACGAGCTTGCTGTGTATCGTTATCTGCTCTTGTTCTAATGATATAACCTTTCTCAACCAATTCCGGAATTTGTTTATCTTTTGGATTATTTCTTATCATAAAAGCTGCTTCAGGCGTGCCTGGGTCTGAATTCGCAAACATTACACGACCTTTTAGCGATGGATGATTCTGAATATAAGTTGCTCTTTTTTTACCAGTAGCATCAAGTACAAAAATAAATTTACCTTTTGCCTGGCTTAATTTTGGCCAGTTTTTATGAAGAACTGCACCTTCAAGCGAATTGTATTTGCCTCGCACTTCATCTGGAGTAATCAGATGTTCTTTACCTAAATTCGTCAAAATCACTTTATCCAAATCATCAAACACTTTTGTCGTAAATAATTCAGGAGCTGTAAACCCAGACTTTTTTATAGAATCATCTTTAGCTTCTAAGGTGATAAAAACAGGTGTATGATCGGCATAGGTTTCAGACCATTTTCGAAGCACTTTTAACGCATCTACAAAAGTTGGTGCAGAACTTCTAAAATCTAGTTCGGGAATATGTAAAACCTTAAAGCCCGGTTTTTTCATTTCTCCATCTGCATCGAATGATGGCTGATTTTTTGCCCACTCTAAACCTTTTGGATGCGCATAACGACCACCAGCTGAGTCTGCATAAACATCAATTTCGAGATTTCTTAATCCCAAATTCAATTGATCAGGTAAAGAAATATGCTCGTAATCTATTTTACTTGCAGAAGCAGAATCCATTTTCTTAAACACAGCAAATAATGCGGGATCTATGGCTTGCTTATAACTATTGTGAGAACCAATAACCTGAATGTGATTTATTGTTGGGTCTTCTTTAATCGTAATAAGTGCTATTGCTGGCAATACCAGCAATAGTCCAAAGCAACTGATGATTCTCATACGTAGTTTTTAAATATTAATAACCTGGGTTTTGCTTCAAGTTTGAATTAAGTTTTAGCTCATTTGCCGGAATCGGATAAATTCTTCTCGTCAAATCTTTATTCATGAAAAGCACATCGTTTGGTAAAGGATATTCAGTTTCAAATTGTCCGAAACGAATTAAATCATTTCTTCTCCAGGCTTCCCAGCTAAATTCGCGAGCTCTTTCATCTAACAAGCTTGTTAATGTTACAGAACTTGCTAATTCGGCACCAGCACGACTTCTTATTTTATTTAAAAGCACTAACGGAGTTTGCAATTCGCCATTAACTGTAGTAGCTGTTGCTCCTCTTAAAATTGCTTCAGCTTTCATTAGCATAACATCGGCCAAACGCAACAAAGGCATATCATTTCCATTTAAACGTGTTGCTTGAATAGCATTTACATCTGGCCAGTATTTTACCGAACGAACACCTTTTGCCTGATCGGCAACTGTATTACCTAAATCCATTGGCTTACCAGGTTTCAAGGTTAAATCTTTAGTAATTTCAATTTGATTTGTCGTTCCGGCAACTAAAATCGGTTTGGTTAAATCGGGTTTACGGTTAGCATCTGGCGCATATTGCTTGCCAATTAACCAGAAACTGTTACGAACGTCGTTGTTCAGGTTAAATCGATCATAATATTCAGGAGTTGTGCTCATCGCAATACTGAAACCAACATTAATACCGTAAGATGCTGCTAAAGCAGGGTAAAAACCAAATCTTGTCATCTGGTTGCCCGGAATCTGTTGATCGTAAGGAATTGCAAATATGGTTTCGTTAATTTGTGGACCATTGTTTACATCGAAAATATCAGAATACTTATTATCTAAAGCGTAATTGGTGTTTTTCAAAATATTATCAGCCATAATTACGGCATCTGCATATCTTGGTTTTCCAGTATAAACCTCAGCGTTTAAATACATTTTCTCCAATAAAGCATAAGCCATTGCCTGAGTTGGGCGACCATAAACCAATACACGGTTATTATTATCTTTTATTGGCAGCTGAGGAATGGCAGCTAAAAGTTCTTTTTCAATAAATTCGAATACTTTATCGCGAGTTTGATTTCCTGGCAAGGTACTTACCGGAAAAGTATCGATAATTGGCACATTGCCATACAAATCCATCATAAAGAAGTAGTACAAAGCCCTCATGGCTTTTACTTCAGCCAAACTGCTGCTTTTTGTTGCGGCAGAAACTGAAGATTCATTAGTTAGGTTGATTAAACGGTTACAGTTGTTGATACCGCCAAATCCCCATTGCCAAATATCTCTAACATTTGGATGGTCGATTGTCCAGGTGTGGTAATGTAACTGACGGTATTGACCACCATCATCAAAGTTTCCATCGCGTGCCGGAATAATTGCCGCATCGGTAGAAAGTTCTTGCATTCTCCAATATGGAACACCATACTGAGAAGAAAGGTTAGAATACATGGTACCAAAAAGTGCCGCGTAATCTGAATTGGTGAATGGAAAATTATCTTTAACGTATTGCGACTCTACATCGACATCTAGCTTACTGCATGATTCTAAAACCATTAAGCAAGCCAGGATATTAAAAAGGATTATAAACTTTTTCATCTTTATATTTTTTTTAGAATGATGCACTTACACCAAAACTGAACGTTCTTGTTTTTGGATAATAATTGTTGTTATCTATGCCTGGGGTTAAACCACCGATGTTAATTTCTGGATCTAAGCCGCTGTATTTTGTAATTACAAAAAGATTATTTGCGGTAACATATAACCGAATGGCTTTGATACTGGGCGTTTTTGGTTTTATGGTATAGCCAAGTGTAGCATTATCCAAACGTAAGTATGAACCACTTTCCAGGAAACGATCTGAAATTAAATAAGCGTTAATATCGTTGAAAGATTCGCCTAATGTAAATGTCGGAATGTTTTGGAGTTTTGCATCAGCAGGATTATTTAATGATGCCTTTGTAGCATTTAAAATCTTGTTACCTAAAACACCTCTAACTAAGAAGTTAAAATCCCATTTTTTGTAGCTGAAACTATTTCCCCATCCATAGATTAATTTAGGCTGAGCGTTACCAGCAATTTTTGCATCGGTTGTTAAAGGCTGTGTTGCAATGGTTTGTCCGGCAGCATTGATGTATGTACTTACCCCTGCCGCATTTTTCCCTGCGTAATTCCAAAGATTAAAAGTACCCAATGCGTAACCTGGCTGAATTAGCTGACTGAAATTTCCGGATTGACCCTTACCGCCAAGCTGAGCGGTTTGAATGGCCGAAATTTTATAGAAATCGTCAGATAAAGTTTCTACAACGTTTTTATTGTGCGCAATATTTGGCGAGGTTGTCCATCGAAAATTATCGGTTTTAAAAACCGCTGCATTTAAAGAGAACTCTACACCTGTATTCTTGATTTTACCAACATTTGCTGTAATAGTTGGTAAGAAGAATTGCGTTGTAGAAACTTCGTAACGGTCGTAAATTAAATCTGAAGTTTGTTTTACGTAGAAATCTACCGAACCCGTAATTCTATCTTTAAATAAACCGAAATCTAAACCGATATTGGTTGTTGCCGTACTCTCCCATTTTAAATCTGGATTTTCATTTCTAACCGGACCAATTGCATTGCTAATCGAACCGTTGTTTAAAAACTTGTTACTTCCAGAAAGTGTTCCATAAATTAATAACGAAGAGAAGGCATCGAAACCTAAACTGTTACCAGATACACCGTAACCCGCACGAAGTTTTAAATCGCTAATAACCGGAACAGCCTGCATAAAATCTTCGCCTATAATTCTCCAACCTGCCGAAACTGCCGGAAATAAACCCCAACGGTTATTTTTACCAAATGCAGAAGAACCATCATTTCTTAAGGATGCCTGAAATAAATATTTCTCGTTATAATTATACTGAACCCTACCGTAGTAAGAAATTAATCTTAAAGTAGAAATTGGGGCATTGTTAAAAGCAATTTGCGATAACAAGCTTGGGTTAGACAAAAACAAATTGTTGTAACCTAAATTATCGTTAGAAAAGTTTTGTGTAGTAACCCCAAAACCATCATTCGTTCTATCTTCCTGCCAAGAATAACCACCAAGTAATTTCAAGCTATGTTTTCCAAAAGTTTTATCGTAGTTAAAATAACCTTCTAAAACCTGGCTCTTGTTTAAAACATCAATTTTTTGTGCTTGTCCGTTTACACCTCTGGCTAATCCAGATTGGCTGTTTAAATATGTACTGTAGTTATTTTGGTCTCTTTGAGAAGAAACACTGGCCGTAAACTTTAATCCATCGATGATATTAACCTGAGCCATACCATTAATCAAAGTTTTGTTATTCAGGTTATCGATAACATTATTATCAACAATAGATAATGGATTTCTTGTTCCACTTCCGGTACGGTTATAGTTTTCTTTATAAGTTCCATCTGTATTAAAAGGGTTTACCGTTGGCAAATAGAAAAGCATGTTTGGAAGTGCCTGAGATTGATATACATCAGAACTTTTCGAATTACTGTTGGTTATCGTTAAACCCAGTTTAAGTTTATCGTTAAAAAACTTTTCGTTAAGGAAAGCACGAACAATCGTTCTTTTTAATGATGTGTTTTTAAGAATTCCTTTATTATCTAAGTAATTTACGCTTGCCCCATAATCTGATGTTTGACCTGCACCACCATAAGAAAGATTATGATTTTGAGAATAGCCTGTTCTTTCTAAAAGTGATTGCCAGTTCGTATCCGAACCATCGTCATCTACAGCGTTTAAAGTCTGTTTATTATCAGCCAGGTATTGTCTCAACTCCGCAGCAGAAAGCATATCATATTTTTTTGAAACTTTCTCTACCGCAGCATAACCACTATAATTAAGGCGAGATTGACCGCTTTTAGAACGTTTAGTGGTTACAATGATTACACCATTTGCCGCTCTCGAACCATAAATTGCAGTTGATGATGCATCTTTTAAAATGTCGATATTTTCAATATCAGCTGGTGCTAATAAATCAATCGATGCCCCAGGAACTCCATCAATTACATAGAATGGTTCTTGGGCAGCACCTTCACGTAGCGTAGATGGACCACGCAAAATTGTAGAAGGCTTAGCATTTGGGTCGCCGCTTTTTGTAACGTTTAAACCTGCAACTTTACCTTGTAAAAGCTGTGCCGGGTTAACCAAAACACCTTGATTAAACTCTTCTGCTTTAACTGAAGTTACCGCACCTGTTAAATCCTTTTTGTTAGCGGTACCATAACCAATAACTACAACATCTTTCAATGTCTGGTTATCTGGCATCAAGGTTACATTAATTTTGCTTTGATTATCAACCGAAATTTCTTTGGTTAAACTACCAAGCATAGAAAATGTAAGTCTATCTGCTGGTTTTGCCTGAATGGTATAAATACCATCTGTATTTGTTGATGTTCCTAAATTACTGCCTTTTATTCTAACCGTTACACCAGGTAATGGCTGGTTGGTTTCATCTACAACCTTACCAGTTACCGTTTTACTAACTTGAGCGTTAACATTTAATGAAAAGAAAAGCAGGATTGCAACAATACATTGCCACTTGCCAATCAAAGACAAATAAGTCTTTTTGTAATTTTGTTTCATGAATGATTAATTATGATTGTTTGGATTTATCCACAGATACAAACCATTATTATATGCCCTGCGAATTTCCCACAAAGATGCCTTAACCTCATTACGGATTTTGTCAGTTAGAATTATGAAATTATTAATAAGTGATTAGTAACTTAAACCGAATGTTAAGAAACCGAGATTAAAACCTCCGATGTAATGTTATTAAATTAACATACAAAATACCATTTAACAAAAAAGCAGATTACTTTAAATAGTAACCTGCTCTAATTAATTAGATTTGATATGAGGAAGGATAATTTTATCCTTTTTATAAAGTCCGCTTAATTTTAATTAAACTTCCTTACTTGGAACTTTAACTTCTTCAGGATTTTGACCATCCTTAAATTCCTTAATCCCTTTGCCTAAGCCTTTCATCAATTCAGGTATTTTTTTACCTCCAAACAAAAGAAGAACAACGATAGCAACAATTATCATTTCCGGTCCGCCCAATAATGCGGCAATTGTAACATTTAACATAATTGAATAGTTTTAGTAAAGGTGTTTGAGTATATACGATATCAGTAAGAAATTGGTTTTCTAGATAAAATTATTGCTGGCTTCAACGTTATCGGTGTTAACAAAATCTTTCTAAATGATTGTTAATTGACAAAACATCTATAGCAAATTCATAAAAATAAACTGCAAAG
This sequence comes from Pedobacter jamesrossensis, assembly GCF_042650905.1. Taxonomy (NCBI): domain Bacteria; kingdom Pseudomonadati; phylum Bacteroidota; class Sphingobacteriia; order Sphingobacteriales; family Sphingobacteriaceae; genus Pedobacter; species Pedobacter jamesrossensis. The sequence goes on from NZ_JBHSBY010000022.1 coordinate 31,621, forward strand.
AATATATATTAAAACTAAAACATAACAAACAACCTCCACGAGTATTTATTTATTTTAAAAAAGCGATTCATCGAAACAAAAAAATCATTGAACTTGTTATATTCGCTAAAAACCACTTCCGAAGTAAAAGCGCCAAATGAATTTTTTAGATTCACCACTTTTTAAAACTCTTTTTGAAGACGATGTTCCAAGAGTAATTCTTGAGGCAAATGTACCCGATTACACTATTGTAATTTATAATGAAGCTTATAAGCAGGCAACTTACACTACTGAGATTGACATAAAAGGAAAAACAGTTTGGGAAGCTTTCCCAAAAGATGAACTAAACAAAAAAACAGAAATTTTAGAGCAAAAATTAGCCCAAGCTTGTTTAGAAAATAAGAGTTCTATAATTTCTTCTTTTAGATATGACCTTAAAAAGAACGAAAAAAACCAAACTGAGGCAACATTGTGGCAACTAGAAATAGAACCAATTTCAGAATCTGGTGAAAAAGTTAATTATTTACTTCTTAAAACGATTAACATATCTGAGCATGCTAATAACGAAATAAAAATTGGCAATTATATCGAAAGAGAACAAGTTCTTAATAATCAACTTGCTCAAACCCATGAAGAGCTTGCCGCTTCCAATGAAGAACTGCAGGTAAATTTAGAAGATTTACTAACAACAAACGAGGCTTTAAATCAATCGAGAGCAGAACTTCAGTTATTAAATTCAGATTTAGAAAGCAGGATTAGCCAACGAACCAAGGATGTAGAATCTAGTCGCCACCTGCTTCAAAATATTGTATCTACTGCAAATATCGCAATGACTTTGCTTAAAGGAGAAGATTTAATTATTGAGTTACCAAACCCAAAAATGCTTCAAATTTGGCAAAGAGAATTAATAGATGTAGACGGAAAAAAGATTATCGATGTATTCCCTGAACTTAAAGAGCAGCAATTTCCTACACTTTTAGCAGATGTGTTTAGAACTGGAAAACGAATTGCTATGCCCGAAGTTCCAGTGGATATTTCCTATCCAAACGGCGAGCTAAAATTAATTTATGTCGACTTTTCTTACGATCCGATCTTTGATAAAGATGGAAAAGTGGAATACATATTGGCTTCAGTACATGATATTACTCAGCAAGTTGAAAATTTTAAACAACTTGAAGAAAGTAAATCTGAGTTACAGGCAACAACAGAAGAATTGGCCGCATCTAACGAGGAACTATCTGCAACAAACGAAGAACTTGCTGCTACTAATGAAGAACTTCAGGAAACACAGGAAAGCTTATTTATTAGAAATCATGAACTATCTGAAACTGAAGAAAGCTTAAAACTAGCCCTTGCCTCAGGAAATTTGGGCATTTATAGCATTGAACCTGGAACTGGAAATTTTGAAATCTCACTAAAAGCAAGAGAATTTTATGGCTTACCATTAGAAGGTAAAGTTTCGTGGAAAGATATTATAGATACTGTTGTTCCAAAATATTTACCGATTATAGAAGAAGCCAGAATTAAGGCATTAGCAACGCATAAGCCATTCGATGTGCAATATCCAATTATACAAGGAAGTACTAAAGCAATTAAATGGATGCGTGTTGTTGGCAAAAGCATACCTGCAACGACATTAAAACCCGCTCGTTTCTTGGGAGTAATAATCGATATTACAGAAGAAATCGAGCACAGGTTAGCCATAGAAGAAAGTGAAGCTCGTTTTCGTAGCATGGCAGAGGCTACCGATGTATTTATCGCTGAAGGCGATGCAACCAGTAATGCAACTTATTTTAATGGCTCATGGGTTAATGCAACAGGCCGTAGTATGAAAGACTTACTCGAATTTGGGTGGACTGATTTAATTCATCCAGAGGATAAGGATAGGTATATAAATATATACTTGAGCGCATTTGAGAAGAAAAACCCTTTTACTAGCGAATTTAGGTTGCTCAATAAAAAGGGTGAATATATTTGGCTATTAGCGAATGGAACACCCCGCTTCCATACCGATGGCACTTTTATCGGCTATATTAGTACAGCAGTAGATATCTCAGAGCTTAAAAAAGATGAGCTTCGCAAAAACGATTTCATTGGTATGGTTAGTCATGAACTTAAAACCCCACTTACTGCAATAAGTGGTTTTGTGCAGGTTTTACAATCAAGAGCTAAAAAAAATGATGACAATTATGCCTTATTGGCATTAAACAGGGCTTATAATCAGGTTAAGAAAATGACGACTATGATTAATGGCTTTCTTAACGTTTCAAGATTAGAATCTGGCAAATTATTAATAGAAAAATCTAATTCTCAATTAGATGAATTATTAAAAGAATTAATTGACGAAAGCGATATCGTTCAATTCTCTCATGAAATAGTTTTATCGATAAAAGAACCTATAGCGGTGTTTGCAGATCGAGATAAAATAGGTAGTGTAATATCAAATCTACTTAGTAACGCGGTTAAATATTCGGCAGCGAATACAAGAATTGATGTTACTTGTGAGGTAATACCGGGAAATAAGGCTTTGGTAACTGTAAAGGATAAAGGAATCGGCATAGATCCTGAAGATATTGAAAAGCTTTTCGACAGATATTATCGAGTAGGTAAACATCATACAGTTTCGGGTTTTGGCATTGGCCTATATTTAAGTGCCGAAATTGTAGAAAGACACAATGGCAAAATTGGTGTAAAAAGCCAAGCTGGAGAAGGTTCGGCTTTCTATTTTGAAATTCCAGTTGGTAATTAAAATGTCTTATAACATTCTTATTAACCCTAAATTTGTCTTGTTTAACCGTTTTTAAATGTTAAATCTTCCCATATCTTTATTAAAAACAATCAAATATGGCAACTGACAATAATACACCGATTACAATTGAAGCAGTAATAAACGTACCCGTAGAAAAGGTTTGGGAATTTTGGAACAAACCAGAACACATAAAGAACTGGGCTTTTGCATCACCAGAATGGCATGCCCCAAACGCAGAAAATGATTTACGAGAAGGGGGGAAATTCTCGACAACTATGGCCGCTAAAGATGGCAGTATGAGTTTTGATTTTGGAGGTATATATACTACTGTTAATGAAAACGAACTTATAGAATACACACTTGGAGATGATAGAAGGGTAAAAATAGTTTTCCAAAAAGATGGTGATACCACCACAAAAGTTATAGAAACTTTTGATCCCGAAAGTCAAAATCCTATTGAAATGCAAAGAGGTGGCTGGCAAGCTATTTTAGATAATTTCAAAAAATATGTAGAAGAAAACTAAAATCTTCTATAAAGTTCAGCCAGATTGTAAATTTAAGTCTGGTTGAACTTAAAAAACTTAATAATTTTTAAATCTGTAAATCATTATTAAGTAACAAATCGATTATTATTTGATTCGCATAATAATTGATTTGACGTAAATACTTCGATATTCTAACCATAATTTACATTTGCGGTGTAAATTATACACCATGCATCGAATACCTTTTATTTATTCTACATTTTTCTCAGTTTTTATTCTTACATATAGCGCACAGGCTCAAACCCTAACACTTAAAGAAGCTGTAAACACTGCTTTAACCAATTATGGAACTATAAAAGCAAAAGGCAATTATGCAAATGCATCAAAATTAACAATTCAACAGGCTAAAAGAGATTACCTGCCAAACTTTAGTTTAAGCGCACAGCAAGATTACGGTACAATTAATGGCCAAAATGGCCCATCTTATGGCTTGGGTGGTTTAGGAATAGCATCTTCTGGCCCTGCATTAGAAAAGCAAAACTGGAATGCAGCTTTTGGCGCTCTGTATCTGGCTAATGTTAATTGGGATTTCTTCACCTTTGGGCGAATAAAACAGCGTGTTAAAGTTGCTAATGCTGCTTTCCAGCGAGATCAGAATGACTTGGAACAAGAAAAGTTTCAACAGGAAATTAGAGTTTCGGCAGCTTACCTAAATTTATTGGCAGCACAGCGTTTAACTAAGTCTCAGGAAAAAAATTTAAGTAGAGCTATAACTTTTAAAAATACCTCAGTTATCAGAGCAAAGAATGGATTAATAGCTGGGGTAGATTCATCTTTCGCAAAGGCAGAAGTTTCTAATGCAAAAATTGCTTTAACCAAAGCTAAAGATGTAGAACAAGAACAAGCAAACCGACTTGGAGTTTTGATGGGATTAACATCAACGGGATTTAATTTAGATACATCATCCATAAATAGAATACCTGTTGATTTACTTAACGACACTGTAAAAACTTCTCATCCAACGTTGAAATTTTACCAAAATAGAATTGATGTTAGCAACCACCAGGTAGATTATTTCAAAAAATTATATTATCCAACTTTTTCGTTCTTCGGGGTAATGCAAGGTCGTGGTTCTGGCTTTAGCTCAAACTATTTACTAAATCAATCTTTATATTCAAAAAGCTATTCTGATGGCATAAATCCAACAAGAGGAAACTATTTGATTGGAATAGGAATGACATGGAATTTGACAACTTTATTAAGAAATCATCCGCAGGTTAAAGCCCAACAATATACTACAGAAGGCTTAAAAAATGAATATGAATTGGTAGACCAACAGCTAAAAGCGCAACTTGCAATTGCAGAAGCTAAACTAAAAAATGCTTTAGATAATTACAATGAAGCACCAATTCAGGTTAAGGCAGCATCAGACGCGTATCTACAAAAAAGTGTTTTATACAAGAATGGTTTAACAACACTTGTAGATTTAACACAAGCACTTTTTACCCTAAATAGAGCTGAAACAGATAGAGATATTGCCTACACAAATGTTTGGCAGGCCTTACTCTTAAAATCTGCCGCTTTAGGCAATTACGATCTTTTTATCAACGAATTTTAATTAAGCCACATAAATGAACATAATACGTTTCGCATTACGCAAACCCATTTCCATACTTGTTTTAGTTGCAGGATTATTCTTCTTTGGTATTGGCGCAATTAACCAGATTAAGGTAGATATTTTACCGCAAATGAATTTGCCCGTAATCTACATTGCGCACCCATTTGGTGGTTATACTCCAAACCAAATGGAAGCTTATTTTGGCAAGCAATATCTTAACATTTTACTTTTTGCCAACGGGATAAAAAGCATTGAAACCAAGAATACACAAGGTTTAATGCTAATGAAGTTAACGTATTATGAAGGCACAAATATGGCTCAGGCAGCTGCCGAATTAAGTGCTTTATCTACAAGAGCTCAGGCAATTTTCCCACCTGGTTCTCAACCTCCGTTTGTAATCCGGTTCGATGCTTCTTCACTTCCTGTTGGTCAGTTAGTTTTGAGCAGCCCCAAGCGCTCCAATAACGAATTACAGGATTTAGCAAATACTTATGTTCGACCGAGTTTTTCTGCAATTCCGGGTTTACTTTCTCCTGCACCCTTTGGTGGCAGCCCGAGAACGATAGAGATTAATGTTAACCCTTCGTTACTTCGTTCTCATAATTTAACTGTAGACCAAGTTGTAGAAGCCATTAGATTAAACAATCAAACGGCTCCATCAGGAAATATTAGAATTGGCGATAAAAACTACATCACACCGACCAATTACACCATAAAAAAAGTTAAAGATTTCGAAACCATTCCTTTATTTAAAGGCAGCGTTCAAAATCTTCAGCTTCGCGATGTAGCAACAATAAAAGATGGTGCCGATTTAGTTGCTGGTTATGCTTTAATTAATGGAAAACGTTCTGTGTATTTAAGCATTGCAAAATCTGGCGATGCTTCTACCTGGGATGTAGTTAAAAACCTAAAGAAAAACCTTCCAAACATTCAAAGTTCGTTACCTGAAGATGTTAAACTTTCTTACGAATTTGACCAATCGGTTTTTGTAATTAATGCGGTAAAAAGTTTAGTTAGTGAAGGTGCAATTGGCGCTATTTTAACCGGTTTAATGGTTTTACTTTTCCTTGGTGATAAAAGAGCTGCATTAATTGTAATCTTAACGATTCCAACCTCCATTATTGCTGGTGTTTTATTCCTAAAGTTATTTGGGCAAACCATTAATATCATGACATTGAGCGGTTTAGCATTAGCGATTGGCATTCTGGTAGATGAATCGACAGTAACCATAGAAAATATTCACCAGCATTTTGATATGGGAAAACCAAAGGCACTTGCCATTTGGGATGCCTGTAAAGAAATTGCTTTCCCTAAACTCTTAATTCTATTTTGTATTCTTGCCGTATTTGCGCCTGCATTTACCATGACCGGCATTCCTGGAGCATTATTTTTACCGCTGGCGTTGGCAATTGGCTTCTCTATGGTAGTTTCCTTTTTATTATCACAAACTTTTGTGCCAATAATGGCTAACTGGTTAATGGTTGCACATCCTAAGAAAGGTACAGCACACCATCCGGGAATTACACAAGATGAAGCAGACTTTGTTGCAACCGGAATTCCGATAGCATCAGAAAAAGATACCTTAAATCAAAAGAAGATTTTAGTTGAAAGAGATGATTTTAACAATGATGGAAAAATAACTCTATTCGATAAATTCAGAAATCGGTTTATGCGCTTTCTTAATAGAATATTGCCTTACCGAAAATCAGTTGTATTGATTTACCTTGTTGCAATTATTGGTTTGGCTGCATTACTATTATTCAATATTGGTCGCGATGTTTTACCCAGAGTTAACTCAAGCCAATTTCAGCTAAGGTTAAGGGCACCAGATGGAACTCGTTTAGAAAGAACTGAAGAAAAAGCAAATACCGTTTTAGCCGAACTTAAAAAAATGGTTGGTGCAGAACATGTTGCTATTTCATCCGTTTACGTTGGGCAGCATCCGGCACAATTTTCTGTTAATCCAATCTACTTATTCATGACAGGCCCTCATGAAGCCGTTTTCCAGGTTAGTTTAAAAGATTACGAAGAAGATATGGACGATTTTAAGGATAAATTCAGAGGAAAGATTAAAGAACTTTTGCCCGATGTTAAACTTTCTTTCGAGCCGATAGAACTTACGGATAAAGTTTTGAGCCAGGGCTCTCCTACTCCGGTTGAGGTTCGTATTGCAGGAAAAAACAAGAAAGTAAACGAAAAATATGCGAAGAAAATATTGGCAGAATTAAAGGAAATTCCTTACATGCGAGATGTTCAGATTGCCCAGCCAATTAAATATCCTTCGCTAAATATTGATATTGATAGAACCAGAGCAGCACAAATTGGGGTTGATATGGCCGACATTTCAAGGTCGCTTATTGCCTCTACTTCATCATCTCGTTACACGGATAAAAACATTTGGCTCGATGAAAAAGCTGCCTTGCCTTACAGTGTTCAGGTTCAGGTTCCATTAAATCAAATGACTACCAAAGATGATATTGGCGAAATCCCTTTACTTAAAAATTCGGCAAGACCAGTTTTAAGTGATGTTGCTAAAATAACACCCGATACCACTTATGGCGAGAATGATAATATTGGGGCGATGCCTTTCCTTTCGGTAACCGCAAATCTTTACCACACTGATTTAGGAACGGCATCAAAAGATGTAGAAAAAGCGATAAAAGATGTTGGCGAATTACCAAGAGGTTTAAATATTTCGGCAGTTGGGTTAAGCAAAGTTTTAACTGAAACTTTAGATAGCTTGCAATCTGGTTTATTAGTTGCTATAGTAGTTATATTTTTAATGCTTGCAGCAAATTTCCAATCATTTAAAGTGCCTTTGGTTATTCTCGCAACTGTGCCAGCAGTAATATTAGGTTCACTTTTATTATTAACGATAACAGGTTCGACATTAAATTTACAATCTTACATGGGTATTATCATGTCGGTTGGCGTTTCTATTGCAAATGCCGTTTTACTAATAACAAATGCAGAACAGCTCAGAAAAAACAATGGTAACGCTTTAGAATCGGCAAGAGAAGCGGCAGCATTACGTTTACGCCCAATTATAATGACGAGTATTGCCATGATTGCAGGTATGTTGCCAATGGCTATTGGCCATGGTGAAGGTGGTGGTGCTGTTTCACCTCTCGGAAGAGCAGTAATAGGTGGTTTATTAGCTTCAACATTTGCCGTTTTACTAATTCTACCACTAGTATTTGCCTGGGTTCAGGGTAAAGAAACTACAGATTCGATATCGTTAGATCCAGAGGATAAAGAAAGCACACATTACATTAAAGGTTTAGGACAAAACGCATAACGCACATTATAAATGAAAACAAAAATATTTTCTACTGCAATTTTAAATACTGGTTTGATATTAATAACCGCGATCTACGGCTGTGGCAATTCCGAGAAGAAAGAGGTGAAAAAGGAAAAAGAAGTTGCCATTGCTACTTTCAATTTAAAAAAAGATAAATTATCAACCACTTTAAGTTTGCCGGGAGAATTAATTGCTTTACAACAGGTAGATTTATATGCTAAAGTGAGCAGTTTTGTAAAAACTTTAAGGGTTGATATAGGTTCTGAAGTTACAAAAGGACAATTACTGATGACTTTAGAAGCACCGGAAATGAATTCTCAATTAGCCGCAGCACAATCGAGGTTGAAAGCACAGGAAGCAATTTATACGGCAAGCAAGGCAAATTATAACAGACTGTACGAAACCAGCAAAACACCCGGAACAATATCTACAAATGATCTAGACCAGGCCTTAGCAAGACGTAACTCTGATTTGGCACAGTTTGAAGCAACAAAAGCAGCCTACAAAGAAGTTGGTTCAATCCAAAATTACCTGGAAATTAGAGCACCATTTAGTGGTGTAATCTCTGCAAGAAATGTAAATCTTGGTGCCTATGTGGGTCCATCGGGTAAAGGTTCAGAATTGCCAATTTTTACACTGCAAGACCAAAAAAACTTACGTTTGGCTGTTTCTATTCCGGAAGTTTATACTGGCTATTTAAAACAAGGCGATGAAGTTAGTTTTACTGTTAAATCGCTTCCAAACGAAACTTTTAAAGCAAAAGTTAAACGCTTATCAGGTGCTTTAGATTTACGTTTACGTGCTGAAAGAATAGAAATGGATGTTCCAAATGCAAGCAAAGTTTTATTGCCAGGAATGGTTGCAGAAATTAATATTCCACTACCTGCAAATGCAAGTACATTTGTTATCTCTAAGAAAGCATTATTAGATACAAGTGAGGGTTTATTTGTTTTAAAAGTAGAAAACAACAAACCAGTAAAAGTTGCAGTTAAAAAAGGAAGAGAAACTGAGGATAAAGTTGAAGTTTTCGGCGATATTAAAGAAGGTGACAAATTAGTTGCAGAACCTAATGAAGAAATGCATGAGGGAATGACCATTAAACCTTAACTTTACGTAAAGAATTTTAGAAATGTTAGTCAGAAATCAGGAATTTAATACGTTAACTAAAAATGAAACCCTAGAGGATTTCTATAATAACTTAACCATTCGTCTTCCTGAAATACCAATGCCCAACTTGGGTTTAATTAACGACATTGGCCATTTTAACGTTTTTAATCGTTCTATCGTTTGCACAAATATGCCATCTGCTTTCAGCAGACGCGATTTTTATAAAATATCACTTATAATTGGCGATGGCATTTTGCATTATTCCGATAAACAAATTCAAATTAACGGAAGGGCATTATTGTTTACAAACCCAAATGTACCTTATGCCTGGGAAAGTACATCTCCAAAACCCAATGGTTATTTCTGCCTGTTTACCGAAAACTTCATTCACCAACGTAACGAGAGTTTAAGAGAGTCTTTACTTTGGAAGATTAACAAAAGTCCGGTTATTCATATTAGTGAATCGCAGGAAGAAACGTTGAAAGATATTTTCTCGAAAATGATTAAGGAAATGGATGGCGATTACATTCATAAATACGATTTGTTACGAAACTATGTTCAGCTAATTGCACACGAGGCTTTAAAAGTTCTTCCAAAAGGAAATATATTTAAATTAAATAATGCTTCGGCTCGTTTAACAGCGCAATTTATCGAACTTTTAGAACGTCAATTCCCAATTGGTTCTACCGAACATGTTTTAGAATTAAAAACGGCAAATGATTTTGCATCTCGCCTGTTGGTACACGTTAACCACCTAAACCATGCAGTTAAAGAAGTAACAGGCAAAACAACATCAGAGCATATTGCGAAAAGAATAACTACAGAAGCAGTAGCTTTATTAAAGCATACAGAATGGAATATTGCACAAATTGCCTATTGTTTAGGTTTTGAATATCCGGCAAACTTTAATATTTTCTTTAAACGCCAAATGGGTTCTACACCTAAATCTTTTAGAAACTAGTCTACTTTTAACCAACCTGTAACACTCATTCTAGTCACATTTGTTAAAAGCACTTCATGCTCTAGTTCATCACTCTTAAAAAAAACAATTTTTCCATTATCTGGTGTGATATTTAGAGGAATACCTTCTTTGTAAACACATAACTCTCCCCCATCACCAATTTTCCAGCCGATGTTTAAATACATTATCATCGAATATTTACGGCTTCCATTATTTTGAAACTGGTCGTAATGTTTTTTGTAAAAACTGCCTTTCTCGTACATGGTATAATGAAATTCGTAACCTGTTATTCCGGTATAACAGGTTTGATTCAAATACAGCACAAAACTATCCATCAAATCAAAAAAATCGTTTTCATATTGATTTTCGTGTTTTCTGTCGAGCCAGTAAATTACATCACTACGCACTAATTTACTGTGATTTACGATTTTATTATTCCCAGTTCCGGCAGCAAGGAGGCGATTACCTCTATACAACTCGAAAATATTTGCTCTTAAATGAGCCGCCAGAGAAAGACTCAGAAAATTTTCAGCAATGCCCACTTCATCATCAATAAAACTATCGATTAATGTATTAAAGATTATTTCCAATATTTTTGGTTATCCTTTCGATAATCCATCGAAGATTCGGTAAGGTAGTCTTAATTAATGGTAGAAAAGTCTTTTAAAATTTTACTTTTGATAACCAAATAATTCTTTTGATAATGCAAGACTTTTTTCCCGCCCAATACTCTACGCTTTCTGCAAAAGCTTTGAAAAACTATATTGCTCAAGCTTATAATTTAAAAGGATTTCATTGTAGATTATTAATCAGAAACGTTAGTGACACTTATATTTTAGAGCGTGATGAAGAAAAATATATTTTCAAAATCTATCGTGATTCTCATCGAAAATTAAGTGAAATTGAAGCCGAAGTAGAGTTATTAAACATTTTAAAAGAAAATGGAAATTCGGTTTCCTATCCTATAAAAGATATTTACGGAAAACAAATCCAACAATTTAATGCAATTGAAGGCATTAGAAATGGAATTCTATTTTCTTATGCAAAAGGAAATGTTGTTTTAAACTTAAATGACGAACAACTTAAAAACATTGGAAAATCAACTGCAAAATTACACAATACGACATCAGTAATAAGTTTAAAAAACGAGAGACCGCAATTTAACTTCCAAACCACATTATTTGAGCCTTTAAAAACGTTGAAACCTCATTTTGAGGAAATGCAGGAAGAATATCAATTTTTGGAAGAAATTTCGAACAAAGTAGTTAGAAAGTTTAAAGATTTTGATACAGATAAATTTAGTTTCGGTTATTGCCATTATGATTTATTTCCTAAAAACTTTCATTTCGATACAAATGGAAAGATTACTTTTTTTGATTTCGATTTTGCTGGTAAAGGTTACTTAGTTAACGATTTGATGTCGTTCTTAAATCACTTTTTCTTTCACACAATAAACAATTTAATAACAATAGAACAAGCAGAAAAAGACTTTAAAACTTGCTTAAATGCGTATCAGCAAATAAGGCCTTTAACATTTGATGAGATAGAAGCAATCCCTTATTTAGGTATTACGTTTCATATTTTCTTTTTAAAATTTTTTTACGATAACTATGATGATTGGTCTAATGCATTTTTAACGCCAAGATATACTAAACATCGGGTTGGTTTAATTAAAAAATGGGTTGAAATGTATTGCAAATTTTAATCAAGAAACATCCTTTAATATTCAAAATCAGAATGTTAACTTAGCTAAATACTAATTCTCATCTCATGAATCAAAAAATCATCACCCTGTACGATAAGTACACACACAGCCAGCTTAGTAGAAAAGAATTTATGAAAAAGTTGGCCATCTTAACCGGAAGCACGGCTTTAGCATTAACAGTTTTACCCCTATTAGAAAACAACTATGTTTCAGCAGCCGAATTTGAAAGTGATGAAATAACTTCGGAGGAAATAACTTATCCAGGTGTTGAAGGTGATATGAAAGCAATTCTTGCCAAGCCAAAAGGTAAAAAGAATTTGGGTGCTGTATTGGTAATTCACGAAAACAGAGGCTTAAACCCACATATTATTGATGTAACAAAACGTGTTGCTGCTGAAGGTTTTATTGCACTCGGCGTTGATGCACTATCGCCTTTAGGTGGAACGCCAGCTGATGAAGATAAAGGTCGTGAGTTAATTGGCAAGCTTGATCCAGAGAAAAATTTGCAGAATTATTTAAAAGGATTAGAATACCTTAGAAAAATAAAAGGTGGAAATGGAAAAGTTGGTTGTGTTGGTTTTTGTTGGGGTGGCGGCATGTCTAATAAACTTGCCATAAACGACCCAAAATTGCAGGCAGCCGTTGCATATTATGGCGCTCAACCTGCCACAACCGATGTTTCTAAAATAAAAGCAAGCATAATGATGCATTATGGAGGTTTGGATGAAAGAATCAATGCAGGAATCCCTGCTTACGAAGCCGCTTTAAAAGCCAGCAATATCGATTACAAAATTTTTGTTTACGATAGTGTAAATCATGCTTTTAACAACAACACTTCTCCAACGAGATATAACGAAGCTGCCGCAAAGTTGGCTTGGCAAAGAACAATTGAGTTGTTTAAAAACAAGCTAGTTTAATCTTCCGAAATCCCTATAAGGTTAATGCCTCAAAAAAATGAAAAATACATTAAGTGCTATCATTATACTAATCATACTATGTTCTTGTACTAAAAATAACAAGCCTGATATTGTCGAAATCACAAAAGTTCCAGGTAAGCCTTCTGGCATTCCATTTAAAAATTATTTAGGTATAAATGTATTTGAGTGGGATTTTGTGGAGAACAACAAAACAAGTGTTATTACCGAAAAAAGGATGGATCTAATCAAATCTTTTGGCGGAATTAGACATTATCTCGATTGGGAGAAATTAGAACATACTGAAGGTCAATACACTTTTAATCCATCTCACTCTGGCGGCTGGTATTACGATATCATTTATCAAAGAACTAAAGATGAAGGAATAGATATTATAACCTGTTTAAAAACCATCCCAGATTGGCTGATTAATACTTACCCAGAAGATAAAAGGAATAACGAAAACGTGCCTGCGCCTTATGGTTTGGATAAAAGGAATCCGACATCTTATATTAAGCAAGCTAAAATGGCTTTTCAGTTCGCTGCCAGATATGGTTCAAATAAAAATATAAATCCAGAGCTGGTAACGGTTAACAAATCATTAAGATGGAATGGCGATGATCCGAATACCGTAAAAATTGGATTAAACTTAGTTAAATATATTGAATGTGATAACGAACGTGATAAATGGTGGAAAGGGAAACAGGCAGAACAAACACCTGAAGAATATGCAGCAAATTTATCTGCATTTTACGATGGTAATAAAGGAAAGCTTGGCAAAAACGTAGGCGTTAAAACCGCAGATCCTAAAATGATGGTAGTTATGGGCGGCCTTGCAACTGCTGATCCTAATTATGTTGTAAGAATGATACAATGGTGCAAGAAAAACAGAGGCTTAAAAAATGGAAAAGTAGATTTATGTTTTGATGTAATTAACTATCACTTGTATGCTAACAATGCATTTTTAAATAATGGAAAAGCGACTAAAGGAGTTGCTCCTGAGCTTTCTGAAATTGGCAAAGTAGCAGATAGTTTTTTAAAAATGGCTAAAAACTATGCACCTGGAATGGAGGTTTGGCTTACCGAAACTGGTTACGATATTGGATCTAAGACTCCCCAAAGAGCCATACCTATTGGTTCAAAAACATCATCAATTACACAAGCCGACTGGAATTTGAGAACTGCTCTTTTATATGCCAGACATGGAATTCAAAGATGCATGTTTTATATGTTAGATGATGTAGATTTCAATAGTCCAGTTCAGTATAATTCATCTGGCTTCCACAACGATGATTTATCGCCACGACCATCAGCCGATTATATGTTGCAAACTAAAAAGTTAATCGGAAATTATTCATATTCGGGCACACTAAACAACCAACCAATTGTTGATTTATATACAAAAGATAAAAAACAGATTTATGTTTTAGTTGTTCCTGATCAGAAAGGGCAAAAAGTAAAATATCAGCTAAACCTTTTAGGTGCCAAGCAAGCAATTGTTCATAGCATACAAATTGGTAAAGATGAAATGTCGCATAAAACCGTTTCTACAACAAATGGTAAGTTAACCATTGAAGTAACAGAAACACCAATTTTTGTAGAGAAGATATAGTTTAAAGCCTAAAATGAGGCTTTTTCAAAAGCATATTTAGCGAAAACTCACCAAATTAAATTTTAGAGGCTGTCATGCTGAGGCTCGATTTATTTCATAAAAACCAATATAAATGATGTTTTAGTGCGATCGTGATTTAGGGTCAAAGTATTTAAATTTATTAAACTCTAATCCATACAATTATTCTTAAATATTGCTTTTTTTTTTTGGCCAGAAAGGCTCTTTTCTTTTGAAAAGTGCAGGCTTCATTTAATTTTTATTTCATTTCCAAACGGTAAATAAATCCTTTATTTCCAGCTAAAATTACTGCACTACCTTTTTTAGCTCTTTGAACAGCGTTAAAACTGATATCAGAAACATGTTGCCAGTTTTTACCACCATCTGTAGAAATATCTGTTCCCGAAGTCCCTGTAGCTATTAAATTTTCTTTATTGATGTAAGCAACTCCAGAACGATAACCAAAAACCGGGCTCTCGGGTTTTGACCAAGTTTTACCCCCATCATAAGTCAGCAAAATATTATTACTATTTTCTTTATCCTTAACATAATTACCTCCAACCACTATTCCATTTTTGGGGTGGTAAAAATCGATAGAGAAAGGGCCTGTGCTATTTTCGCCTTGCCAAATCGGGCATTTAAAAATTTGCCAGTTTAGTCCATAATTTCCAGAATAATAAATATTAGAAACCGTTCCTCCGGTTGAGATCCAAATCTTACCACCCGGCAAAGTTTTTATTGTTGTTCCACTCGCAGCGAAAGCAGCTTCCCCTTTTGCTAATGGTAATTTCAAATTATCTGAAACATTCTGCCAACTCTTCCCTGAATCAACAGTTTTTAGCAGTTGCATTTTATTATTTATTGGATCACCAAAAATAAGCGCCTTATTTTTATCCCAAAAAGCTAGGCCATCTAAAAATATAGCAGTATCTACATTTTTATAATTTTCAGTCCAGTTTTCTCCGCCATCAATTGTCTTTAAAATATACGCAGGCGAACCAGCGTTTACAACAATTGCTTCTTTATCACTAAAAGCTTCGATGTCTCTAAAATCTAGTTTTTCATAACCTTTCGGTTTTATCCATTGCCAGGTTACTCCCCCATCTAAAGTTTTTCCAACTGAACCGCTACTTCCGCTTACCCAAATAATTTTATCTGTTACAACACTTAAACCTCTTAAACTGGTTTTTGTATTTTCAGTTAAAGTTTTTAACGAATAGCTTTGAGCAGCACAAAAAAAAGGTGCCATTAACAGGCACCAAAGTATTTTCTTCATTTTTTTATTTCTATTTCACTCTTCTAAAAGTTTCAGAACGACCAAGTAGCGAGATTCCGATATACCCACGAACATTCATTACATCTGCACTTTTCAATGATATATTACAGCTATAAGTTTTACCACTTTTGGGATCATAAATTGTTCCATCGGTCCATTTCCCGTCTTCGTAAATAAAATCTTTTAAAATTTCTAAATTTAATAATTGTCTGTTTTGTAAACTAGCAGTTGGATTTTTTGAATCAACTTTTGGTTTTCCATTTAGATTTGGTTCCTTTAGCCAAGCCAGTTTGCCAAAGTACTTATCACCTTTCTTGTAAATTTCGATTTGCCCTTCACCAGAAGCATTAAGCCATTTACCAACTATTGCATCTTTACTCTGCGCAATAGCATTAAAACTAACTGCCACCAACAGTAGCATTAATAACTGAAACTTTCTCATAATTGATTTCTATTTAGTGTTTTTAAATATAGCAAAATGAATTCCTATGCAAACATAATAAATAGAGAAAAATAGAATAAAGTTTTAATTATTTTGAAATAATTGGCAAATACTTTTTACGATATGCAAAAAAGAGAAACAAATTAAAAATTAACATTAATGCCACCATTGGCAATTCTTTTGGACCTAGAAACGCATGATATAAAAATATATTTAACGTTATAGGAAAAATAATTAAAGCAGCTAAAGGAGCCGTACGTCCAATTAAAAGTAAAATACCGCTTACCAACTCTGTTATTTTAATCAATGGCATTAAATAAACTGAAGCCATAACACCAGCCATAAAAGTAGTTTGGTCTGCACTCATTTGCTGCCCTGCGGGCATATATTTCATAAAATAACTTACAGAAGCAAATAGATACATTGCACCCAATAGTACCCGAATAATAATTACTGCAATTTTCATAATTTCTAGTTAGTTTTTAGTTGATTAATTAAAAATAATAAAAAGCGCACTTTTAAAATTACTTACTGATTAAAATTTGCATACCCAAATGCAATCACATATAATTCATTCCTGGATAACCTAACAACCTACGCCATAGAGCAATTTGGCCAATACAGTTTGCTTCGCGATAAGTTCCAAACGAAATCATATCGAACAATGTCATTTTCATTCCCGGCATTTCATAAGGTTCATCCAATTTTTTATCTGTGGCATTTAATAATGCTTGTAAAAGTGGTTCCGATATTTTTTGCCAATCTTTTGTAAATTCTTCTATGGAGGGATAATTAGCATCATCTATAATTCCTTGGTTATCTTTAAAAAGCTCACCGGTTGAGGATAATAAGTCGATATCAAAAGATTTAGCCAAATGATACCTACCATAAACTACGCTTCCGGTTATCCAGGCAATATGATTTGCTTTTGTATCCATTCTTTTTTTTGCATCTTTTTCATCAATTGCAGCTAAAGCTTTTAATAAAAAATCGGTATGCATTTCATACAGAACAACAAGCCCATATAATTTATCACTTATTGGTTTAGTTTTCATACTATTATTCACCTTTAAATTAATTAATAGCTAAAATACAGGAATAAAGTAAGCATTTAGCTTGCTGTAAAAGTCAATCTTAGGGGTTATTCAAGACAAAAATTATATATTTACGATAATAAAATCTAACCGAATGATTAAAATAGGTGTTCTTATACCCGAACAGTACAAGCTATTAAGTGTTGCCGCTATATTAGAAGTTTTCGAGGCTGCAAATAAATTTCAATTTGCTAGCGAATTAAAAGAGACTTTTGATATTACTTTATTAACCATAAATAATCAGGTAGATAGTTTCTTTAAAACCTATAAAACCGACACGATTAATACAGAGGAAAAATTTGAACTTATTTTAATTCCATCTTTTACAACTAACGATATAAAAAATACCATTGCATTAAATCGAGCCTATATCCCTTGGTTGATAAAACAATATAATTCAGCTGCCGAAATTGCAACCTTTTGTACAGGTGCATTTTTACTTGGTGCAACAGGCTTGTTAGATGGAAAAGCGGCTACCACTCATGTTGATGCCTGCGCTGCATTTTCAGCTGCTTTTCCTTCAGTACAATTAAAAGCAGATAAAACAGTAACACAAGACGGGCGACTTTTTACTAGTGGCGGCGCTACTTCTACTTTCCATCTGCTTTTATATTTGCTACAAATTCATTGCGGAAAAGACTTGGCAATAAAAACAGCGAAAATATTTGCAATAGATATGGATAGGCACAATCAATCTTATTTTAGTTCATTTCAACCATTGAGGCATCACAATGACGAAATAGTTGCTTGTGCCCAAGAAAAAATTGAGCTTAATTATCAAGATATTTCGACTATAGAAGAAATGATAAAAGATATTCCATCTAGCAGAAGGAATATTGTAAGGCGATTTAAACAAGTTATTGGTATCACACCAATAGAATATCTGCAGCAAACCCGAATAGAAGCGGCAAAAAAATTACTGGAGCAAACCGCGCAACAGATGACAGAAGTTATTTATAACTCTGGGTATAATGATCCGAAGGCATTTAGGAAAATTTTTAGGAAAACCGTAGGTATGACACCGTCTCAATATAGAGATAAATTTCAAGCCAGATAATCGCAAAAGAAGAATTCAAATCAACTCATTGTAATTGTAATCAAATAATTAAAAATTCTTAAAACAAAATAATTGTCGTTAACTTAACGTTATATTATTTTAACCAAATAATTGTATTTTGAGCACGTTATTGTTAATTGTTGGTTCTTTTTATTTAATTTCCCTTTGTTCAATGATCTACTGTTATTCTTCAGCAGAACAAATACCAAATGACTTCGAGAAGTTTTTAGAAGATTCAATTAAGTAAATAAATCTATAAAAGTATTAGATTAACTGAATGGTATTCTAATTACATTAAAGGAATTTGCTTTTAACGAAAGGTTAAATTGCGTTTTCTTTATATTATTAAGTTTTATTCTTTTCGGACTAACTTTATTAGGATTATCAAAACTGTTAATCATACTTAGCTTTGTACTTTCGAGCTCATCAATATAACCCGAAGCTTTTAATTTTTTCTGCCCTTCCATATTAAAGTTTATATTTTTTACTGCTTCTGAAACATTTGTGATCTTTATAATCAACTCGTTGGTTTTCGAATCTATAACTGCGGATGCATAAAGCCCATCTTGACCAATTAAATTTTGATTATCAGACTTAATGGAAACAACATCTGTGCCTTTGTTGGTAGAAAAAAGTTTTTGGACATGATAATCGGGTGTACCATAGCTGGTTAAATTATCTACCCAAATCATGTCAGGAGCCCATTGCCAGGCATCAATGTGAGCAAAAAGAGGTGCGTACGAAGCCATTTGTACAACATCAGCATTGCGCTCGAAACCTGTCATCATAGAAGCCGATGCAAGCGCACTTTGCCAGTTACTTTTATCTT
Source organism: Pedobacter jamesrossensis (assembly GCF_042650905.1). NCBI lineage: Bacteria > Pseudomonadati > Bacteroidota > Sphingobacteriia > Sphingobacteriales > Sphingobacteriaceae > Pedobacter > Pedobacter jamesrossensis. Next base: position 50,747 of record NZ_JBHSBY010000022.1, read on the forward strand.
TACCGGTTAATGATTTATCAGCATGAACGGCGTATTCCCCAACAAAAACTTTCGAACCATTTCTTGGATAATTATCATAGCGCCCAGCATTCTTCAAAAACCATTCAGCTGGGCGATAGTAATGTTCGTCAATTAAATCTGCTTTTTCGTTTCTTAAAGAAGTATTCAGCAAATCAAATCTTTCTCCTTCAGGATCTGTACCAGAACTGTTTATTAATTTTATTAAAGGATATTTTTCTTTAATTGCCTTTGTAAAAATGGCTAACCTTTCTAAATATTGAGGACCCCAGTTCTCGTTCCCAATACCCATCATTTTTAAATTAAAAGGTTTGGGATGACCAAGTTCTGCTCTCTTTCTTCCCCAATTTGTATTAATATCTCCATTTGCAAACTCAATAAGATCTAATGCATCCTGAACATAGGGCTCTAACTCATCTAAAGAAACAACCTCGGCAGTATTATACTGACAGGCCATGCCACAATTTAAAATTGGTAAGGCTTCTGAACCTATATCTTCAGCCAACTGAAAATACTCGAAAAATCCTAGACCAAAACTCTGATAGTAATCTGGCGCAGGCTTATGCGCAAATTCTACATTCCAGCGGTTCATTAATAATTGTCTATTTTCTATAGGTCCAATTGTTTTTTTCCATTGATATCTATTGGCAAGATCCATACCTTCTACAATACAGCCTCCAGGAAAGCGTATAAAACCAGGCTTCATATCTGCAAGTTTTTGCACCATATCAGCTCTTAAACCTTGCGGGCGACTTTTCCAGGTATCCGAAGGAAATAATGAAATCATATCTAAAAGAATTTCGCCCTTACCTTCAAATGTAATACTAAATTTCGCCTTTGGCTCAGTTTCTACAGCAGTGAAACTGAAAGTCTTCTTTTTCCAGGCTACACCTGTTTCTTCTGGTATTAGCTTAGCCTCTCCAATAACTTTATCATCGGGGGTAAGCAATCGCAAATGTATTGTAATTCCCTTTTGTACAATAGAATACATCATAGAAAAATCATAACGAAGTCCCTTTTTTATACCTATTCCTCTAAAACCTTCGTTTGTTATGCCAAAATCACCCAAAGCCGTATTAACCTTTATATATCTTGGATTAGCTATATTTTCTTCTTTACGATTAACAACAACCAACTCTCCCTCGTTTACTTTTTTTCTTTGTATTGTCCAGCCCATTAATGGTTTTGCAAACTCGAAAGAACGATTTTTAATCAATTCGGCATAAATACCACCATCTGCGCCAAAATTTATATCCTCAAAAAAAACGCCCCACATATCAGGTTGAATCTTAGTCAATAACTTATCAGCATTAATTTGAATCGTTTTACTTTGCTGGGCATATAATTTTGTTCCACTAAACAATGGAATTAAAACCATTAAAAACAATAGAATTTTTTTAACAAGGGTTGATTTCATTTTACTAATTTGTTGAGTTGATAAGATAGATAAACATTCTTTAAATTTTCAAACAAAATTAATTTATTAGCCTTGATTAAAAATTTTTGTGTATTTAAAGTTCTAATTAATCTTTCTATACTCGTTAGGTGTCATTCCAGTTTTTAGCTTAAACAAACGTGTAAGTGCTGTTGATATTTAGAGAGGAATAATCCTTGATATGTTTATCTAGAGGTGTGCCTTTGATGAGGTCTGGATGAACAACCAGTGCATAGTCCAGAAGGCTTTGTTGCTTTGCCGTTACTGTCGATACCATAAATCTTTCCCGTAACTACAAAAACGAAGGTATCATCTTCATAATCGTAAGGCTGATAGCCATAGATCATGTTGCCACACTTGATATTTTTCGGGAAAATTGCATAAACACCAAGATATCTCCTGAAATGTTGTATTGTAGGAATTTCATTAAAATTTACTACGTTTACCAATGGGCGTAGCGTGTTTACTCTGCCATATTGATTATGCTGCCCAACTGTATCTATTCTAAACTGACCAGATTAAGTTTAAACACAGAGATTTCTAAAAAACAAATAGCTAACAATCATATTGTTAGCTATTAGAAAGTGTACCCAAGAGGAGATTCGAACTCCCACACCCATACAGGCGCCAGCCCCTCAAGCTGGTGCGTCTACCAATTTCGCCACCTGGGTAAGTGAATTGCAAATATAATTTAATTTTAGATTTTGGAAATAGCGATTTACAATTCTATTTTCAAACCATCGTAAGCCAGTCTGATATTTGATGGCAGATTCATTTCAACATCCTCATGTAAACCCAAATTATGACTAATATGCGTAAGGTAAGTTATCTCTGCCCCTACTTTTTCAGCAAAATCTATTGCTTCATTTAAAGTGAAATGAGAAATATGAGATTCTTTCTGTAATGCATTAATAACTAACACCCTTGTGCCCTTAATTTTTTCAAAAGATACATCTGAAATTGTTTTTGCATCTGTTATGTAAGTAAAATCACGAATTCTATAACCTGTTATCGGCAATAAATGGTGCATTACCTCAAACGGAACAATTGTATTTTTGCCTATTTTAAAGTCTTCGCCATTTTTAACAGTATGAAGATTAATTTGTGGTAAACCATGATATTTAGTTTCAGCAAAAATGTAATAAAACTCTCGCTTTAAAGCTGTTTGAACTCGCTCTGTTGCATAAACATCAATAACCTTATGCAGCAAATAGTTAAATGGGCGAATATCATCTAAACCAGCAATATGGTCTTTGTGTTCATGTGTAAACAAAACCGCATCCAAATCTTTTACCTTTTCGCGTAAAAGCTGGTAACGAAAATCCGGTCCGCTATCTATAACAATGGTTTTATCTCCTAAATCAATTAAAATAGATGTCCGTAAACGATTATCATGTTTATCTGTAGATTGACAAACCTCACAATTACATGCAATTACAGGAACGCCTTGAGATGTACCAGTGCCTAAAAAAGTAACTTTCATCTGTTTAAACTTTCCTTTCTATAAAAGTGATGTACGCTTTGCTTCTGCATTAAAATAATTCGGTTTGTTGTAGCGAGTGAAAGAACTGCCTTTGCTTTTCATCTAACAGATTTTCATCAGGATTAGTTTGTTTTACCAAATTAACTAAGGCGGCTATTTTTCCTTCTAGATTAGAAAATTTATTAACCACGATAATTTTATTATGTTCTAGTAAGCAAGAGCCTGTTTTAAAATTTCCTTTTTCATAACGAACCTTAAAACCAATCGCAAAAAGCAGTAGTTCTAATTTCTCTAAAGTGTGGTTTGTTAGTGGCAATGACATTAAAACAAATGTAAACAATAAGAATTTTAATCATGAAAATTTTTATACTTTAGAGCATTGAAACAAGAATTAACAGACTGATTGAACAAGAACTAAAATTTAAAAAAGAGGTCTGCATTTTTTTCAGCTAAATATTACTAGTACTATTTTTTGTTATTGCCGTAGTCTAAGAATAATCTGCAAAAAATAAAAAAGGTTCAGCTGTTTCCAACTGAACCTTTTAAAATCTCATCCCGCAGAGCGGAAAAGAAAATTATCTTAAATCTACCACTTCAACACCAGGATATTTCTTTGCATCGAAAGCAAAAGTAGTTTCTGGCACATTTACGTTAGGTGAAAAAGTTTTCACATTGTAAGTGTATTTGTTTCCGTTTTTATCAAATAAAACAACATTAGCAATTTGCTTAGCTGCTTTATCAATACTTAAACGTACTTTAAAGATTGATTTTTTAGCATCAACCGGTGTTAAATCTATCATTTGATATGTTTTTGCACCAACTTTTTCTTCACCTGTATAGATGTATTTAAAACCCTTTTCGTAAACAGTAAAGATTTTAGCAGGATTTATTGCATCGCTATTTGGGTCTACACTACTTACCTGTACTTCTTTATCCTTTTTAAGGTAAGTCCATTGGCTTTTGCCATCGCTAAACAACTCTTGATTAGTCATAGCAACTTTATATTTATTTGAGTTGGCTTTAACATATAAAGTACCTTGTTGTGTTTCTTTTACTTTTGCCTTTGGATTATCTAGCGTAAAAGTAAAATCGGTTTTAACAACGTTATACGACTTATATTTTTTACTTACCTCTGCTAAAATTGCTTTAGCTTTCGCATCAGTTTGAGCATAAGTTGATGTTGCAAAAGCAACTACAACCATTAATGCTGAAATTAATTTCTTCATCTTGTCTTTTTTAATTTTCTATTGAAACGTTAGAGTACTCTTTTTCTTGTTAGTTTAATCTAGCCTTTGTCATTTAAGCTATTCAAGAACTGTTCCAAAGAATATTCATCAGGATATAAAACTTCCCGAGCTTTACTTCCCTCAAACGGACCTACAATTCCTGCGGCCTCCAATTGGTCAATAATTCTGCCTGCACGGTTGTAACCTAATTTCAATTTACGTTGAATTAATGATGTTGAGCCTTGTTGGTGTAGTACAATTAACCTTGCCGCATCTTCAAAGAACTTATCGCGTTCATTCGGGTCGAAATCTGCCTTACTACCTTCGCCTGCCTCATCAATATACTCTGGCAGTTGATAAGCATCAGAATAACCCCGTTGGTTACCTATGTACTCAGAAATTCTATCCACCTCTGGTGTATCAACGAAAGCACACTGTAGCCTGATTAAGTCGCTACCTGTAGATAAAAGCATATCTCCACGCCCAATCAACTGGTCTGCACCACCACTATCTAAAATAGTACGCGAATCGATTTTAGATAACACCCTAAAAGCTAATCTTGCCGGGAAGTTGGCTTTAATTGTACCTGTAATAATGTTTACCGAAGGACGCTGTGTAGCCAGAACCAAGTGAATACCAATGGCACGGGCTAACTGTGCTAAACGGGCAATCGGCGCTTCAACCTCTTTACCAGCAGTCATCATTAAATCGGCAAACTCATCTACTACCAAGACAATAAATGGCAAAAACCTATGCCCATTATTCGGATTAAGCTTACGCTTGATAAATTTATCGTTGTATTCTTTTAAGTTTCTAACCTGTGCATCTTTTAATAGATCATAACGCTGGTCCATTTCTATACATAAAGAGTTCAATGTGTTTACCACCTTTTTTGTATCGGTAATAATAGCATCAGCCTCTCCAGGTAATTTTGCCAAAAAGTGGCGTTCAATTCTATTAAATAATGTTAACTCTACTTTTTTCGGGTCTACGAGTACAAACTTTAGTTGTGCAGGATGTTTCTTAAATAAAAGTGAAACCAAAATAGCATTAATACCTACAGATTTACCTTGGCCCGTTGCACCAGCTACCAATAAGTGAGGCATTTTAGCTAAATCGGCTATAAACACCTCATTGCTAATTGTTTTACCTAAAGCAATTGGTAAATCCATGGTGTTAGATGTCCACTTCTCGGTATTTAAAATACTACGCATTGGCACCATTTCCGGGTGCTGATTTGGAACCTCGATACCGATGGTTCCTTTTCCAGGCATTGGTGCAATAATACGAATGCCTAATGCGGCTAAAGAAAGTGCAATATCATCCTCCAGGTTTTTAATCTTCGAAATCCTAACCCCAGGTGCTGGAATAATTTCGTAAAGCGTAACAGTTGGACCAATTGTAGCCTTAATTTTGTCAATTTCGATATTGTAATGATTAAGTGTTTCTACAATTTTATTCTTATTCGCTTCTAACTCTTCTGCATTTACAGATATTTTATTGGTTCCATAATTCTCCAGTAAATCAATTGTTGGATACTTATAACCAGATAAATCTAACTTTTCATCATAATTACCAAATTGCTCTACCAAATCTTCAGATTTTTTTTCTTCTTCGGTTTTTTCTACTGTAAATGTTGGCTCCTTTTCTTCTTCTATTGTTGTCTCTACCGTTAAGGGCATTGCAGCCGCCGAAGTTGCTATAGGCAAATTTGTTGCCATTGGCGATAAAACTACTGGCGCAATTACATCTTCTAGATCTTCTTTTTGTTCAAATCTGTTTGGCTGCAAAACAACATTTTGCTGTTTTCGTTCATTGTTTATTGGTGATTTATCCCTTACTGGAAATTCAATTGGCTCTGATGGGTCTTCGGTATTTCTATTATGGTTAAACTTCTCTCTAACCTCATTTACATAATCTGGAGTTTCATTATCGAGATAAACCTCTTTTTCTTTGCGCTCGGGAAATTTAAAATCGATATTATAGGCAATAATTAAAATTGTTAAACCCGCAAAAGCGATCAAACCAGCAACACCTGCAGCACCAATTTGTGCGGCTAATAATTTGTTGCTCCAATAGCCAAATTCGCCTTCTATATAATGTGGTGATTCCGACCAGAAACCATGTGCAAAACCAAAGGTTAATGATACAAAAAGTAAAAAGAAAAAGCTGTAGCCTAACGTTTTCGAAATAGAAAGAATTCTAACCTTAAACAATAAACGATAGCCTATAATAAAGAAAGCCAGCACAAATAAAAATGATGCTACCCCAAACCATTCGTAAATAAATTGATGCGATAATAAAGCACCAAATTTACCTAGCCAGTTTTGTACTACGGGTGCGGTTACGCCAGCATCTTTAAGCTCTTCGGAAGTTTTGAATAAATTGCCCCAGCCACCATTTGCATCAATTACATAACTCTGATCATCTTGCCAAGTAAATAAGTAAGATGTAAAAGCGATTAAAAAGTATAGTGAAAGTATAACAAAAAATAGCCCTAAAATCTTTATAGCACGTCCATCTTGCAAATCGAAATTTGGCAAATATTCCCTTTTATCTTTTGGCTGGCGACTAGAAGACGACCTGCCAGATACATTTTCAGCACCTTTATCTCTTAATGTGTTGGTTTTAAATTGGTTTCCCCTTACCGCCATTTTCTATCCTAATAATTTTTTAAAAAACAAACTTAGATAAAACTGCGCAGCATTCATGAAAGCTGTTAAAAAAAATCATAACAATTCATAATTGCTGCCATTGCGAACAATTTTATTGTTCTCTCCTCTTATACTAAGAAAATCAATAACTCAGAGGAAATTTAATATATAGTTGAATATCTCGCAAGTTTAAATCTACAATAATTTAATAATATTATTTTGTAAGCATTAAACCTTAAACAGAAATTTTGGTCTATTATTTTAACAACTCACAAGTTGTTACGTTTTGTCAAATGAAACGGATTTTGTTTTAGGTTTTGTCCTGTTTTGCCTGGAGAGGTGAAACAGGATTTTTTTTGAAAACATAAGTTGATGCTTATAGTTTCTTTAATATCTATATTTTGCTCCAGTTCATACAAAAAAAATTGATATATAACATAAGTATGACTAAAACTATTTTAGCATTTCACTAGTAATTGTCAGCTAAATTATTTAATACATTTCAAGTTATTAAAAACCCTGCATTTTGCAATTCGCATAATTCCTATATATTTAGAAAATTAAATAATTGCTTATTTTTTGTTAATTTAAATCGGTTTTTGAAATAAGACACATATAATATGAGTATAGCGCAACTCGAAGAACAAATTGAAGCAGGTAATTTGCAGATTGTAAAAGAACTTTTGGTTCAAAATCCAAAATTAGCTAGCACAAATACTTCGCACAATATTTCCCCATTGTTACTGGCTTGCTACTACAAAAAGCAAGAAATTGCCAATTTAATTGCAGAATTTACAGATGACCTAACCTTATTTGAAGCATGTGCAGTTGGTAAGTTTGATGCAGCTACTTTACTTATTTTTCAAAATCCAGAGTATATTAACAACTTTTCTGAAGACGGCTTTACACCACTTGGCTTAGCCTGTTATTTTGGGCATGAGGATTTAGCACGCTTTTTAGTATTAAAAGGAGCCGATGTAAATCTGGCTTCCAAAAACGGATTCAATGTTTTCCCAATCCATTCTTCGGTTGCGGCGAATAACATCAATATCACTAAAACGCTTTTAGATGCCGGGGCTTATCCAAATGTTTGCCAGAAAGCTGGATTGGCACCTTTACATACTGCGGCACAACTCGGAAACATCGAATTAATTATTTTGCTTCTAGAACATGGTGCAGAAGTGGGTTTGCGTATGGAAGGCGGAAAATTGCCGGCAGATTTAGCCGCAGAAAAAGGTTTTCATGAAATAGCAGAAATTTTAAGGGAAGATTGACCCCATAGCCCCCTAAAGGGGCACAAAAGCATGGAGTAAAATTAAGGCGCAAATAATGCTTTAAAAATTTCAGGAAATGTAACGGAAAGATTTTAGAACTTTCTATGAACAATAGAAAGGAAAAGCCCCCTTTAGGGATTGGGGGGTTACTCCCAAATTCTTAACCGCATTTTTTTCATATAAGTTCTTATATCCAAAACTACAGCAGCTAAAAAGTAAAAAAGTATTGGAAAACCAACTGCCAGGAAAGAAGAATAGATAAAAAACAAGCGCACTTTTGCGGTGCTCATATTTAACTTATTTGCTAAATATGTAGAAACACCGAAACTTTGTTGTTCAAAATAGGTTATGATTCTCTGAAACATTTTAAGCTTATTTTAAATCTTAATCACAGGGTAAAATTAAAGAAAGCTAGGATAATATATAACTTTTCGAAACTAATTTACTAATAATATTTGGTTAATTTCAAAACATATTAATCAAGAATGAGCTTTTCAAAATCTTGTCTGTCTTCATGTTTGATAAACAAAATCTGTTTATCATCTAAGTGAGTAAACTTTTCCTTAAGTTCATCTTTAAACTTTTCTATGTCAACTTCAGCATGCAATATAACTGTTAACGCATCTGCATTGCCTCTAACTTCGATAATTTTATCGGGATAAAGTTCTTTAAGTTCATGTGAAAATTCCATACTGGTTAAACCTTTTTAGAATGATAATGTTTGCTAGGCCTGTTTTAAAATCTTAATACCTATACCACAAGATAGGCATTTTTTCTCATCGCAATATTGATTTTTCAATTGCAAAATCCCTTGCGATGCAAAGTCACTATCAATTTTCACACCTGCTTCAGTAAATTTATCGGCAATTGCATTATGCTCTGCTGGCAAACTTTCTAAAAGTTTTATTGCTCGGCTAATGTAAAACTGAGTTCCTGTATGTTTACCATAAGCGAATAAAAACAACGCCACGGTATTTAATAAAATGTTATCTACAGATGTTTTACCAATCTGAGTACTCACATTTTCTGTTTCCTTTTTAAAATGATAATGCGTTTTCCAACATGGATTTACAGGTAAATTTTCAAACAGCTTCCGTAATTCTACCAAATCTTTAATCTCCATAATTTTAGAAAAAAGGTGATTCGATTGTATAATTAGTGCCGCAAATTGTGCTAAACGAATAGTTGGGAAATTCTGCGGACGCATTCGCATAAACTTCCAAATCGAAACTTCAACTGGTTTTATATTATATTTCTTTTTCAAAAATTGAAATTCTGTTTTCAATCTTCTCGGATATTCTTCAACAAAATTATCATTTAAAAAACCTGCCGCCCCGAAAACCAAAGCCTCAATTAGCAAAGAATTATCTTTGTGTTTACCGTAAACTTGCTGTGAAATTGCTTTAGCAAAAAGTTCGAATGGTAAGGCATTTACCTTGAAACCTAAATTCCGAGCCATGAAACGATAGAAAGTTTCATCCCAATTTCCATTTAGCTCATTTAAAGTTTCCAATACAGCATTCGTTTTTTGCTCAAATCGCTCAATTAAAGTGCGAGAAAGAAAGGAATCTACAATTAGCCTATCAACAGAATGAATTTGAGCTATGCAGGGAAAATCAGTAAGTGTTAGAAATAGTTTTTCATATTTCTGAATAAATTCATGTGAAATTCTGTTCTTCAACTCTAAAACAGGTAAAACTGAACCGTCAATTCTTTTGATTTCGATATCATTTTCGTAAACAACGTGAAGCACAACGTTTTCATAACTTGGATTAGTTTGATGGTTGTGTTTAAGCCAGTCTGAAGATTTTAAATGGATTTCTACATTCCCAGCCCAAATTGTTTCCCCAATATTAATTTTAGCATTATTAAAATCTGGACCAGCATTTTTATTCAGGAAACCTTGATGGATGATGTTTAAATCTTCTCCATCAGCAGTTTTCAGCTCGTTATAATCAAACGATTTAAATTGCCACACATAATGAAGAAAATCTTCTGGAAAATTCATTATTGAAGATAAATAATTATTCCTAAAAGTTTTACATCGAATGAATAATTTTTATCTAATCAATTTCTAGGAAAAGATTTGTGCCCTTGGTTCGTTAAAAGGTCTAAAAAACAAATATTAAATTGCTTTAACTTCTACTTTTTTCTTGTAGTTTGTAATAAAAACCCCAGCAATAATTAAAACTGTTGCTACAATTAAATCCATATTTACTTTTTCGTTTAAAATCAGCCAGCCTAAAAATATTGCAATTACGGTATTGAAATAGGTAAGAATGGAGACTTCGGATGCAGAAACTTTCTTCAATGCATAGTGATAGCAGAAATAACCCAATACAGAACCGAATATAGCCAAATAAACTGCTGCAAAAATACTTTCAATTTTCCACGAGCTTACATCTGCTTTACCAGAGAAAATAAGTGCCAAACAAAATTGTACAATTGCGGAGAAAACAAATTGATAAAATAGATTTAAGAAAATATACTGCGGTTTTCCACTATGTTTTTTAGAATAAATAGTTCCAATTGTCCAGCCCGAAACCGCCACAACTAAAGATAAAATTCCATTTCTATAGTTTGGTTCTAACAAATCGTTAATTCCATCTCTAAAAATAAAAACAACACCTAAAAAACCTATGAACACACCAATAAAGCCTCTCAATCTTGCTTTTTGAATACCTAAAAACACACAGCCCAAAAACACAAGCAAGGGAGAAGTAGCGTTAACTAAAGATGTTAAGCCACTCGGAATTGTTTTTTCGGCAACGGTAGTCATTCCATTTGCAATAACAACCATTAAAATAGAAAGCAATATTTGTCGCTTAAAACTTGGCCACCCAATCCATTTTAATTCCTTTTGTTTAATAAGGATAACAAGAATAATTAACGATGCAATACTTTGTCGAATAGCTGTTACATACCAGGCCGGGATGCTTTCTACAGCAATACGAATGCCTAAATAGGTAGTTCCCCAGATTAAGGCTACGCCAGTTAAAGCAAGAATAAGTTTTAAATCTATTTTGGATTTCATGTTTGATTTAGTATTAACCGCAAAGGACGCTAAGTTTTGCGCAAAGGAAAAGAAGAAAAAGATTGCCACCGAATCAGTGAACGCACATAATTAAGAAAATTACTCAGTGTATTCGGCGTTTCCGCGGTAAATAAGTTTTTTGCGGTATTATGGCTAAACCAAATCAGCGTTAATTAAAATCTCCTCCATTTCTTTTTGCAGCTTCAATGCTTCTTCTCTGGCTTTTTCAGCGAAATCTTCACCTTTGCTGGCATAAATAATTCCTCGCGATGAATTGATTAATAATCCACATTGCGAATTCAAACCATATTTACAAACTTCCTGTAAATCGCCGCCCTGTGCACCAACTCCAGGGACTAAAAGAAAATGATTAGGAACTAAATTACGAACATCAGCAAAGGCAGAACCTCGTGTTGCACCAACAACATACATCATCTGTTCATCCGTTGCCCATTCTTGCGAAGTTTTTAATACTTTTTCGAAAAGCTTATCCTCTCCTATTTGTTGTAATTGAAAATCAGCATGACCAGAATTGGAAGTTAATGCCAATAAAATAACCCATTTATCTTTAAAAGTTAAGAAAGGTGTAACCGAATCGCTACCCATATAAGGCGCTACGGTAACCGAATCGAAACTCATTTCCGAAGACTTATCATTGAAAAAAGTTTCTGCATACATGGCGGAGGTATTTCCAATATCACCACGTTTTGCATCGGCAATACTGAAAATATCGTTAGGGATATATTTCCAGGTTTCGATTAAATTCTCCCAACCTTTTTTTCCGTAACACTCGTAAAAAGCGGTGTTCGGTTTATAAGCTACACACAAATCTTTTGTTGCATCGATAATCTGTTTGTTAAATTCCAAAATTGGATTTTCGTACTTTAACAGGTGTTGTGGGATTTTATCTAGCGAAGAATCTAATCCGACGCATAAAAAAGAACGTTTTTTTTGTATCTGCTCAAAAAGTTGTTGCTTAGTCATATATGGGCTTATTTGCTGCAAATATGAGGTTTTTTAAGTTTTTAGAACGACTAAAATATCTTCACATTAAATATTTTTATAAACATTTTAAACTTTTGCTTGCAGTTTACGTTTCAAATACATACAATTGCAACATAATTCTCAACCGTTTATCTGAATATCCCAGAAAAAATTTATCAAGACTTGTTTTTTGTTACCATTTTTTGAAAACGATTAATCGTTTTTATTCAGCACGTAAACAATTATGAAACCATTTTGAGTTTTTCTTATAACCACTCATTTTCGGTTTTATAACCTAAAGAATTTATATACAATTTAAAAGTCTGGCTTTTAGAAAACTAACATAATATTTAAGTCCAGGCACATTTATAACAGGAAGCATCCGTTATAAACAAATGAAAAATTTCTTGAAACATATATATTTAGAATGTTTAGCAAAACAGAATTAAATGATAAGCTTACTCCAGAATTACGTGAGCTAGCAAAATCTTATGGCATTGAAAGTGCCGACTCCTTAAGAAAAATCGACCTTGTTGAAGTGCTTTTACACCAGCAAGAAATTATTAATGCCGCTAAAGCAGGTGCCGACCCGTATAGCGAAGCAGAAACTGCCGAAGTCGAAGTAGAATCAGCACCAGTTTCAAAAGCAAAAGCAACTAAAGCTGAAAAAGCTCCAAAAGTTGCCGCCGCAGCTACTGCAACAGATAAACCTGTTAAAAAAAGAGCTAGATTAAGCAAAGACGAACCTGCAGCTCCAATCGAAAGAAGAAGAGATTCAGTTACTTTGTTTGATGAACCACAGCATCAACAACAGCCTGAAAGACAACCAGACAGGATTGTAGAAAGCGAGGAAAGCGTTAAGCCAATTTCAGCTTTAATTGAAGAATCGGCAGAGGTTTTACCAACAGCCGCTCCAACAAATACGCCTAGACAAAAACAAGAACCTAGAGAAAAGCAGGAAAAACCGCAACGCGAAGATAATCGCGTACAAAAACAACCCGGTGGTGGCAACCACCACAAAAACGAAAACAGTTATTCTAACTTAGATTTCGATAATGTAATTACAAACGAGGGGGTTTTAGAAATTATGCCTGATGGTTACGGTTTCTTGCGCTCGGCAGATTACAACTACTTAACTTCTCCTGATGATATTTATGTATCTCAGTCTCAAATAAAACTTTTCGGCTTAAAAACTGGTGATACCGTAAAAGGTAGTATCCGTCCGCCGAAAGAGGGCGAAAAATATTTCCCATTGGTTCGCGTAGAAACCATTAACGGAAGAATTCCTGCTGAAGTTCGCGACCGTGTTCCTTTTGATTATTTAACACCACTTTTCCCGACAGAAAAATTAAATTTATTTACGGATAACAGTAATTACTCTACCCGTATTATGGATTTATTTACGCCAATTGGTAAAGGACAGCGTGGTTTAATTGTAGCACAACCAAAAACTGGTAAAACCAATTTACTTAAAGAGGTTGCAAATGCCATAGCGAAAAACCACCCGGAAGTTTATTTAATTATCCTTTTAATTGATGAACGTCCGGAAGAGGTTACAGATATGGCTCGTAGCGTAAGAGCAGAAGTTATTGCTTCTACTTTTGATGAACCAGCCGAACGCCACGTAAAAATTGCCAATATTGTTTTAGAAAAAGCTAAACGTTTGGTAGAAAGTGGTCATGATGTGGTGATTTTATTAGATTCGATTACACGTTTAGCGAGAGCTTACAATACAACAGCTCCAGCATCGGGTAAAATTTTATCGGGTGGTGTAGATGCAAATGCATTACACAAACCAAAACGTTTCTTTGGTGCGGCTCGTAACATCGAAAATGGTGGTTCATTAACCATTTTAGCTACAGCATTGACTGATACAGGCTCTAAAATGGATGAGGTTATCTTCGAAGAATTTAAAGGTACTGGTAACATGGAGTTACAATTAGACCGTAAATTATCGAATAAGCGTATCTTCCCTGCTATTGACATTACAGCATCGAGTACACGTAGAGATGATTTATTATTAGATAGAGATATTTTACAACGTGTTTGGATTTTACGTAATCACCTTGCTGATATGAACAGTCAAGAGGCTATGGAATTTGTACAAGCGCAAATAAAAGGCACTAAAAGCAACGAAGAATTCTTAATTTCTATGAACAGCTAATTTAAGGCTGAAAGGTAAAAGGTGTAAGGCTTAAGGTATCCAACTTGGGAGATTAAGTCTTACACATTTATTGGTTTAAACTCATTCAAACCTTATACCTAAAACCCTAAACCTTAAACCTCATGAAAAGGCATATCCCTAATGCGATTACCTGTGCAAACTTATTTTCTGGTTGTATTGGAATCGTTTTTGCATTTAAAGGCGATTTACAAACCGCAGCATATTTCGTTATTCTTTCAGGGATTTTTGATTTTTTCGATGGAATGGTTGCCCGTTTATTAAATGTAAAATCGGCTATTGGTAAAGATTTAGACTCATTAGCCGACATGGTAAGCTTTGGTTTTTTACCAGGCGTAATCATGTTTCATTTGCTAAAAGCAAGTGATTATTCTTCTGAATATTTACCTTATTTGGGCTTTTTTATCACCATTTTTTCAGCTTTGCGTTTAGCTAAGTTTAATAATGATGAGAGACAAACAGAAGATTTTATCGGTTTAAATACACCAATGAATACACTCTTCATTTGTTCTTTACCTTTTATCGCAGTAGATTATCCTGAGGTAATCGGTTCTACAATTTTATTAATTTCTATTACCGCAATTACCAGTTTCTTATTGATTAGCGAGATTAAAATTTTCTCTTTAAAGTTTAGTGATTTAAGTTGGGCGAAGAATAAAATCAAATTTATCTTTCTGATTTTATCGGCTATACTGATTGCAGTTTTGCAATTTGCAGCAATACCTTTCGTATTGGTAATTTATATTGCTTTATCAATACTTCATTTTAGAAATAATAATAAAGCAATATAAGCTAGCACAATTAAAGTTCTTAAACCATATTAAACTTAGTTTTTACCTCTGCAATGGTCCTGTCTAGCTGAACATAAATTTCATCCAGAATCTGATGAAGTTCTTCAACTTTTTTAGGTATTATTTCGATATTTTGCTCATTACGAGCACAAGTCTCAATAAATTGCACAGAATCTTTTACATCATTCCGCCCAACATAACTAAAGGTTGGTTTTATTTTATGAGCACAATTTGCTAATTTTTTCCAATCCTTAACTAACAAGGTATCTTCAAGTTCTGCCATATAAAATGGAGTTTGCTCTATAAAGGTTTCAAAAATTTCGATGATGAATTCTGGGTCATCACCAACCATTTCTGTAAGATAGGATAAATCTAAGGGATGATTATCTCTGTTATCTTCCATAACCAAAGCTAACTATTTACAACTTGTTTACCTCTAAAAGATCAGAAATATTTTCAGAAATTTCCAAAATAGTTTTCCCCAAAAGCGGATGATTAACATTTGGCGCAATCTCTGCCAGTGGTTTCATTACAAACTTTCGGTTTTGCATTTGTGGATGCGGTACCTGAAGCCTATTTTCGATATTAATAATTTCATCTCCAAATAGAATTAAATCTATATCAATTAATCTTTCTCCCCATTTCTCTTTTCTTATTCTACCTAACTTTTGTTCAATCTCTAATATCTTTTCTAACAATTCCAGAGGCGATAAGTTTGTTTCCAACTGCACCGCTTGATTCAAAAAATCTGGTTGCTCTGTAACTCCCCATGCTGCCGTTTCATAAATAGAAGAAACGGCAGAAACAGTGCCGGCTTCCTCATTTAAAAGCTGAATTGCTAGTTCTAAGTTTTTCTTTCTATCACCCAGATTTCCACCTAGTAACAAATAAGCAATTGTGTGCTCTAATGCCATATTAGCCTTGTATTTTTTATATCTTTACACCACAAAATTAAAACATTTAAATGAGAGATTTTTTTAAGTATTTATTTGCATCAATGTTAGGCTTTTTCCTTTCTATTGTTGTTATTTTCATCATTTGCTTCGTTGTTATTGCAGCGGCAATTTCATCTATCGATGATGATAAATCGGTTGCAGTAGGCAATAATTCTGTTCTATTTTTAAATCTCGACCAGGCAATTACCGAACGTACACCAAAAAGAAGCTTCGGCAATCTTCCAATAATCGGCTCAGAAGAAAGTGATGGAATTGGCTTAAACGACGTTTTAAAATCAATAAAAAGAGCTAAAAACGACGATAACATCAAATGTATCTACTTAAATGTAATCAGCCCGAATGCTGGTTTTGCAACCATGCGTGAAGTTAGAAATGCATTAATCGATTTTAAAAAATCGCACAAAAAGATTTTAGCTTATAGCGAGGTTTACACACAAGGTGCCTATTACCTGGCTTCTGTTGCAGATAAAGTTTACTTAAATCCCGAAGGTGCTTTAGAATTTAAAGGTTTTAGCTCTCAACTTACCTTCTTTAAAGGAACTTTAGAAAAAGTTGGTGTAGAAATGCAGGTTATCCGAGTTGGAAATTACAAAAGTGCTGTTGAGCCCTATATCTTAGACAAAATGAGCGATTATAACCGCAAGCAAGTAACGGCATACGTTGGCGGTTTATACAACACCTTCCTAACCGATATTGCACAAACAAGATCAATTCAAAAAGATAGTCTTTACAGCATTGCCGATAATTATAAAATTAGAGAGCCAAAAGATGCTTTAAATTTTAAAATGATTGATGGCTTAAAGTATAAAGATGAAATTCTTGAAGAACTTAAAGCGTTATCAGGCAAAACCAAAAAACAAAACATTAGTTCAGTTTCTATAAACGACTACATCAAAAACAATACGTCTTCCGGAACAGGAAAAGATAAAGTAGCAATTATATATGCAAATGGCGAAATTACGGGTGGCGAAGGTTCTGATAATCAAATTGGTTCTGAACGTATTTCGAGAGCCATTCGTAAAGCTCGTTTAGATGATGATATTAAAGCAATTGTTATTCGTGTAAACTCTCCGGGCGGTAGTGCTTTAGCTTCTGATGTGATTTGGAGAGAAATTGTATTAACTAAAAAAGAAAAACCAGTTATTGCCTCTTTTGGCGATGTTGCTGCATCTGGTGGTTATTATATTGGCTGCGCTGCTGATAGTATTTTCGTTCAACCGAATACAATTACTGGTTCTATTGGTGTTTTTGGTCTTATTCCGAACTTCCAAAACTTAATGACCAACAAGTTGGGAATTACTTTCGACGGCGTTAAAACCGGAAAATATGCTGATATTATGGCGACTAATCGTCCAATGACAGAAGGCGAACGTTTTATTATCCAAAACGAGTTGAACAGAATTTATAGTGGTTTTGTTAGCCGCGTAGCTGATGGAAGAAAGAAAAGCAAGGCTTACATAGATAGCATTGGTGGTGGCCATGTTTGGATTGGCACTGATGCTGTTCAAATCGGATTGGCGGATAGAATCGGAAGTTTTAATGATGCAATTGCGGCTGCAGCTAAAAAAGCGAAGCTTAAAGATTATAAAGTTGTAGAATATCCGGATGTAATTGACCCTTTAAAATCTTTATTAGAAGAAAGCACTGATAAAATTAAAACCTACTATACCAAACAAGAACTTGGAGAGAATTATATGCTTTACCAGCAAATGAAAAAGGTTATTGCAAGTTCTGGTATTCAAATGAGAATGCCGTTTGAGGCCATTATAAAATAATTTAAAAAGTAAAATGGATGATGGAAATTTCCATCATCCATTTTACATAATTACATCTTCAATCATTATTCAATCAACTTCCATTCTGGATGTAAGGTTAAATAAGTAGCATTAACCGATTGATTTATTTGATGTATGGTTAACGAAATGCTTTTGCCTTTTAAAAACTCAAAGCCAATCCCATCTTGTTTCGCATCATAAACCAGCACCGTATCTTTCTGTTGATTCAAATACGACGAAATTTTCTCCATTGCAGGAAATTTTAATTTCGTATCATATTCAGACTGACCTGTTGTGTATCCGTCCTGCGTTTTAAATTTACCGGAAGTGATGCGAATTTGTTTTACATCCTTTACACGCATACTTGTATCTCGATAAGATGAGTAAATTGCCAGTTCGTTTTTTTGTCCGTTGGTAGAATCGTTGCTATACCAAATCCCCCAAGCTTTGCCCATGGCGGCATCGCCAGCATCAGGCCGACCTAATTTCTTTCCTACTTCCTGCATATCTTCGCCCAAAGAAATCTCTCCAACAGAATGCCCTGGAACGATTAAAAAACGTTCGTCAACAATTTTGCCCGGCCCCGATTCTATGCTTGCAATTGAATCCGATTTGTACTGAGAATTAGTTGATGACTGGCAGGCTGCTAAGCTTAAACCTAAACCAAAGAACATTATTTTTATAGATTTCATAGCTGTAGAACAATGGATTAGTAATTTCTGTTTGAAAAACTTCTACCTGTCAAATTTTTAGGCTTAATTTCCTAATTTTACACCTTATGGAAAACAAAACCATCGCCCGTACTTTGCGTCTCTTATCGCAGTTAATGGAACTGCATGAAGAGAATCCCTTCAAAATTAAATCTATTGCTAATGCCTATTTTAAAGTAGATAAATTGCCCTTTGCTTTAAAAGACAAACCTATTGAAGAAATAGATAAAATTGATGGAATTGGCAAAGGTTTGGCGTCAAAAATAATAGAGTTATTGCAAACTGGCGAACTTAAAGAGTTAAATGATATTATTCAGCAAACGCCAGAAGGCATTATCGAAATGCTTAGCATTAAAGGAATCGGACCAAAAAAAATATTGATTATCTGGAGAGATTTAAGCATCGAAAGTATTGGCGAATTGTATTACGCTTGTAACGAAAACCGCTTAATTGAGGCCAAAGGTTTCGGTTTAAAAACACAGGAAGAAATTAAAAAAGCCATCGAGTTTAAATTGGCTGCAAATGGCAGATTTTTATATGCTCAGGTTGAAAGCTTCGCCAACAGTTTGTTGGATGAAATCTCAAGATGGTTAATTAAAGTTGATAATCATTCATCATTAGGTTTTGCGGGGCAATACCGCCGTTCTTGTGAAATTATAGATGAACTTGAAATTGTAATTGGTGCAGAACACCCTGAAAGAGTTGAATTTGAATTACCAGAATTTGAATCGCTGTCTTTAATAGCTGGCGAAACTGCTTTTATAACCACAACCGAAACGGGTTTAAGAATAAAGATATTTGTTGTTGATAAAGCAGATTTCTACATAGAATGGTTTAAACTAACAGGGAATAGAGAACACGTAGAAAAAGTATTAAAATTAGCTGGCGATGGTCCGTTTGCAAACGAAAATGAGATTTACAGCAAAGCAGGTTTGGCTTTTATTGAACCCGAACTACGGGAAGATTTTGATGAGATTGAATTAGCAAAAGAAAACAAATTACCAACTTTAATAAAATACGACGATTTAAAAGGCAGTTTACACAACCACTCTACCTGGAGCGATGGAGTACATACCTTAGAGCAAATGGCTGTTTATTGCAAAAATGAATTGAACCTTGAATATTTGGGTATTTGCGATCACTCAAAAACTGCCGTTTATGCCAAAGGTTTAAATGAACAACGTGTTTTTGGTCAACACCAAGAAATTGATGAATTGAATAAAAAACTGGCCCCCTTTAAAATTTTCAAGGGTATTGAAAGCGATATTTTAAGCGATGGTTCTTTAGATTATTCGGACGATATTTTAAAAACTTTCGATTTTGTAGTTGCATCGGTGCACAGCAATTTGCGTATGGATGAGGTAAAAGCTACCGCTCGTTTACTAAAAGCTATAGAAAATCCTTATACCACAATTTTGGGGCATCCAACTGGGCGTTTATTGTTAAGTCGTGCTGGTTATCCGATAGATTACAAAAAGATTATTGATGCATGCGCTGCAAATAAAGTGGTGATTGAAATCAATGCAAATCCGTTACGTTTAGATTTAGATTGGCGTTGGCATCGTTATGCTTTAGAAAAAGGCGTTTTGCTCTCCGTTAATCCAGATGCACATAGAACTGAAGGATTCCACGATATGAAATATGGAATTTTGGTAGCCCGAAAAGGCGGTTTAAGTGCAGATAAATGCTTAAATGCTTTTTCGTTGGAAGAGATAATGAATTACTTCGATTTCAAAAAAAGTAGCCTTTGATGATTTTGATCTAGCCACGGAAACCCAGATAATAGAGAACCAAACGCTTTTAACATTGATTAACCACTGATATACAGGATAAACACAGATATGCTTTTGATAATATAATTTGACACCCAAATCTATGTTCATCTGTGCAAATCTGTGGTAAAAAACCTAACTTTGCCCTCATGATAAGTGAAATTGCCAACCGCATATTTAATCAGGTTATTACCGACTACCATAAGTTTGATGAGATTGACCATCCGGTTGAAAACCCATACGATGTTGAAAGTTTAGAACACCTACTCTACGTTAAAAATTGGATTGATACCGCACAATGGCACATGGAAGATGTAGTTCGCAATCCACAAATCGACCCGGTTGAAGGTTTGAGTTGGAAAAGACGCATTGATGCACAAAATCAGGTTCGTACGGATATGGTAGAGTTTATTGATGGCTACTTTTTGAATTTATATCAAGGCATTTCGGCTTTGCCAGATGCTAAAATAAACACTGAAAGTCCGGCTTGGACGATAGACAGACTTTCTATTTTAGCGCTGAAAATTTACCACATGAAAGAAGAAGCAGAACGGGAAAGCGCATCGGCAGAACATCGTGAGCAATGTCGAACCAAATTAAATGTTCTGTTATCGCAACGCGATGATTTATCGCAAAGCATTGATGAATTATTAGCTGATATCGAGGCTGGTAAAAAATATATGAAAGTGTACAAACAAATGAAAATGTACAACGATCCGAGTTTAAATCCGGTATTGTATAAGAAAGGATAAAGCTAAAAGACCAAAGCTGAAAGCTAAAAACAAATGTCATACAAAGAAAAAATTATCGTTTTACGTTTTTCGGCCATGGGCGACGTAGCGATGGTGGCATCTGTTTTAAAAGAATTCTCAGAACAAAACACAACAGCCGAAATTATAATGGTTAGTCGCGAGGCTTTTAAACCATTTTTTAATAGCATTCCTAATTTGGTTTTTCATGCCATACAACCTAAAACTATTCACAAAGGAATTGGTGGATTGTATAAACTTTACCAAGAACTAAGTAAATATAAACCAAACGCAATTGCAGATTTGCATGATAATTTAAGAAGTAGGGCAATTTCTACTTTCTTTCGGTTAAATGGAACAAAAATTAAGCGAATTAATAAAGGCAGGGCGGAGAAAAAAGATTTAACACGTACTGTAAATAAAAATTTTAAACCTTTAAGGCAAACCGTTGAACGTTATGCAGATGTTTTTAGGGAACTGGGATTTCAGATTAACCTAAGTCATAAATTAGTTTCTGCACCACAGGAAATTCCAGATAAAGCCAAAAGCTTATTCAATAATATAAAGAAGAAAGTAGGCATCTCTCCTTTCGCACAACATATTTACAAAATTTACCCATTAGATAAAATGGAGCAAGTAATTGCTGCCCTTTCAAATTTGGGTTTCCAACTTTTTATTTTTGGTGGTGGTAAATCAGAGCAGGAAACTGCCGAAATTTGGTCAGCAAATAATGAAAACACACATAATTTAATTGGCAGCTACAACC
This sequence comes from Pedobacter jamesrossensis, assembly GCF_042650905.1. Taxonomy (NCBI): domain Bacteria; kingdom Pseudomonadati; phylum Bacteroidota; class Sphingobacteriia; order Sphingobacteriales; family Sphingobacteriaceae; genus Pedobacter; species Pedobacter jamesrossensis. The sequence goes on from NZ_JBHSBY010000022.1 coordinate 72,556, forward strand.
TAACCGAAGAACTTTCGATTATTTCCAATTTAGATTTAATGCTTAGTATGGATTCTTCTGGAATGCACATGGCTTCTTTAGTTGGTATTCCTGTTATATCCGTTTGGGGACCAACACATCCTTATGCCGGCTTTTTAGGTTATGGTCAGCTGGAAAGTGATTGTATACAAATTGATGACCCTGCCAGACCAAATTCCATTTATGGAAACAAACCTTGCTTATGTGGTGTTGAGAGTTGTATGGCCTTAATTGAGCCTGAAATAATCATTAAAAAAATTAAAGAAAAACTACATGGCTAAGCAATTACTATTGGTTCGACACGGAAAATCGGATTGGGGAAATTTAGATTTAAAAGATTTCGACCGACCATTAAACAAACGCGGCAAAGAAAATGCCCCTGAAATGGCAGAACGTTTAATAAACCGAGATTTTAAGTTCGATTTGATAGTAAGCAGTCCGGCGAAACGTGCTAAATCTACTGCCAAATATTTTGCAGAGGCTTACCATATTGAGGATATCCAATATGAAGAATCTATTTACGAAGCGAATGTCCGAACACTTTTAAAAATAGTGAATGATTTTGACGATTCAGCTAATACGATAATAATGTTTGGCCATAATCCAGGATTTACGGATTTTGCTAATGAACTGAGTGATGCAGATATTTACAATATTCCAACAGCTGGAATGGTATTAATTTCTTTCCCTTTTGATTCGTGGAAAATGGTTAGTAAAGGCACCGGAGAGTTGATTTTCTTCGATTATCCGAAGAATAGCGATGAGATGTAGTTTTTCGCCACGGAAAAATATAGAACCGTTACGACCGAAGTGAAGAAATCTTTTCTACTTGTCGATTATGGTTATTCAAAGCTCTATCCATTCAGTTACGTGCAGTCGAGATGAGGGTTTATTTATTTCATAAAATCAATATAAGTGACGTTAACAGTAAGTAAACTAAGGGAATGAATGATTATGTTCTGTGAAGACACAGACCATGGAGCAGCTTAGATTTTCATAGGTGCCTTAAACGGTTTAAAACATTATACAAAAACGTCAATGGTAGGATATTACCCAAAAGCATATTTCTTTGTTAAATAAACCTGATTTTAATGAAAAGCCCCAATTTTTTATTGGGCTTGTAATGTAAAGCAGGACTGAAAAATCAAAAGAATTACTGAAACGTTCATTTCCAAAAAAAAATCTAAAATCATAAATCTGGAATCGTAAATAATTTTATTATCTTTGAGCATATCAAAACGAAAGTCCGGCAATAGACATTTCGGTGAATTCATAACCTAATCTCACTTGGTTATTTCATAATTCGTATCGCCGGGCTATTTTTCCAATTAATTTATCAGAACATGAATTTTGACTATAATACTACACGTAGCCATTTGATTTTATCAGAATATGGCCGTAATGTTCAAAACATGGTGAAATATATTTGCGAATTGCCCACCATTGAAGAACGTAATAAATATGCCCAGGCAGTTATCGACCTTATGGGTTTTTTGCAACCGCATTTACGCGATGTTGCCGATTTTAAGCATAAACTTTGGGATCATTTACACATTATTTCTGGTTACCAGATTGATGTTGATAGTCCGTATCCAAAGCCGCTAATTGAGAATGCTTACATAAAACCAGCACCTTTAGCCTATCCACAACAAAGAATTACCTATAAACATTATGGTAAAACGGTTGAGGGATTGATTGAAAAAGCAATGGGAGAGCAAGATCCAGAACGCAGAAAAGCTATGGTGCAGGGAATTGCAAACTTTATGAAAATGGCTTATGTTACCTGGAATAAGGATAATGTTTCTGATGAGACAATTATTAAAGATTTGAAATATCTATCTGGTGGTTTGTTATCTCTTGATGAAGGTGTAAATTTAGCTAAGGTTGAATTTAGAGCACAAAATCCTCGTCAAAACAATAACAATAACCGTGGTAGAAACAACAATAATAACAACAACGGCAAAAACCGCCAGAATAACAACAGCAATAATCGCGGAAGAAATAACAATAATAAACCTAAATATTAAAGGATAAGTACAAGGCTGAAGGAGAAAAGTAAAAGGTTAAAAACAGAGGTTGGCGCCAGCGTTTATTTAAGCACCCAATCTTGATACTTTATACTTATTACCTGATACTGAATTGCTTGGTACTAAATAATAAAAAGCTATATGAACGCATTTGAAATAACAGGCGGAATTAAATTAAAAGGCGAAATTACTCCTCAAGGCGCCAAAAACGAGGCCTTACAGATTTTATCGGCTGTATTACTTACTGAAAAGAAAGTAACCATCAGCAACATCCCAGATATTAAAGATGTAAATAAGCTGATTGAATTATTAGGTGATTTGGGTGTTATTGTTGAACGTATTGATAAAGATACTTATACTTTCGAGGCAAAAAACATAGATTTAAAATTCTTTGAATCGGAAACTTTTAAAGCTAAAGGCGGTGGTTTACGTGGCTCGATTATGATTGTTGGCCCGTTATTAGCTCGCTTTGGTAAAGCTGCAATTCCTAAACCTGGTGGTGATAAAATCGGTCGGAGAAGATTAGATACTCACTTTATAGGTTTCGAAAAATTAGGTGCAAAATTTGTTTACGATAGCAAAAAAGCTTTCTTTAACGTTGATGCAACAGACCTAAAGGGTGCTTATATTTTATTAGATGAGGCATCAGTTACCGGAACGGCAAATATTGTAATGGCTGCCGTTTTAGCAAAAGGCACAACAACTATTTATAACGCAGCTTGCGAACCTTATTTACAGCAACTTTGTAAAATGCTTAACCGCATGGGTGCAAAAATTTCGGGCATTGGCTCTAACTTATTAACCATTGAGGGTGTTAAAGTTTTAGGCGGTACAGAACATAGAATGTTACCCGATATGATTGAAATCGGCTCTTTCATTGGTTTAGCTGCCATGACAGAATCAGAAATTACCATTAAAAATGTTTGTTACGATGAGCTTGGTGTAATTCCTGAAGTTTTTAAAAAACTGGGTATAAAATTAGAACGCAGAGGCGATGATATTTATGTGCCATCGCAAAAGCATTATGAAATTGATACGTTTATTGATGGTTCGATTTTAACAATTGCCGATTCGCCATGGCCTGGTTTTACGCCAGATTTACTGAGTATTGTTTTGGTTGTAGCCACTCAAGCTAAAGGAAACGTATTAATTCATCAAAAAATGTTCGAGAGCCGTTTATTCTTCGTTGATAAATTAATTGACATGGGTGCCCAAATTATTCTTTGCGATCCACATCGTGCAACGGTTAATGGTATCGATAAAAAATACAAACTTCGAGGAATCAGTATGACTTCTCCTGATATTAGAGCTGGAGTTTCGTTATTAATTGCGGCTTTATCTGCAGAGGGTAAATCTACCATTTATAATATCGAACAGATTGAGCGTGGCTACCAGGATATTGATACACGTTTACGTGCTTTAGGTGCACAAATTAAGCGTGTAAATGCTGATGCGCCAAGCCATTAAAGGTTAAAGACTAAAGCAGAAAGCTTAAAGCGAAAATAGCGTGAAGCAAAAAATCCCGTAGTAAAATTTTACTATGGGATTTTTTATTTGTTTTATCTTTATTGCGAGGCATGAAACAATCTCATTTATGGGTAACACTAAAGTATTAAGATTGCTTCGTGCCTCGCAACGACGATCGTTTAGTACATATCTCTGCTGGTCAAATTTAAATATCGACCAACTTTAGCCTGGTGTTCCTCCCCTTCGGGGAGGTTAGGTGGGGCTTTTATCCTGAAATCGCGTTTATAATATCGTACTGCGTAATAATTTCAATTTTTCCAGACTCATCTTCCACTAAAACAGCAGAATTTTCTTTATTAATCAATGATGAAATTTTATCAATTGAAGTATTTAAATCAACAAAAGGGAAAGTAGCCGTCATGATTTCTGAAATTGGTGCAGATTTCAATCCTGGGTTTTCAAGTAGTGCTGATAAAATATCACTTTCGGCAATTTTACCAACAATCATGCCTTGCTGCGTAACCGGAATTTGCGAAATATTCATCGATTTAATAGTATTGATAGCCTCTAAAACAGATTTAGTTGCATCAAGCGTTACAATTTCTGTTGCTTCTTTTTTAGCTAGAATTGACTTCGCTGTTAATTTTTCATCTTGTAAAAATCCTCGTTCACGTAACCAATCTTCGTTATACATTTTACCCATGTAACGACTTCCATGATCGTGGAAAATAACGACAACAACATCTTCTGGCTTTAATTTATCTTTTAACTGAATTAAACCACCAATTGCTGCTCCAGCAGAATTACCTACGAAAATCCCCTCTTTACGGGCAATATCACGAGTCATCAATGCTGCATCTTTATCTGTTACTTTTTCAAATAAATCGATAACATCAAAATTTACGTTTGCCGGCAAGAAATCTTCGCCAATTCCCTCTGTGATGTAAGGATAAATTTCATCCTTATCGAAAATACCGGTTTCCTTATATTTTTTAAATACCGAACCGTAAGTATCGATTCCCCAAATTTGAATATTTGGATTTTTCTCTTTTAAATATCTTCCTGTTCCAGAAATGGTTCCGCCTGTACCGACACCAACAACCAAGTGCGTGATTTTACCCTCAGTTTGTTCCCAAATTTCAGGACCAGTTTGCTCATAATGAGCTTGGGAATTAGCTAAGTTATCATACTGATTTGGTTTCCATGAATTTGGAACTTCTCGTTCTAAACGAGAAGAAACCGAATAATAAGAGCGTGGATCTTCTGGTTCTACATTCGTTGGGCAAACAATTACTTCTGCACCAAAGGCACGTAAAGCATCAACCTTTTCTTTCGATTGTTTATCAGTTGTGGTGAAAATACATTTGTACCCTTTAATAATGGCAGCCATTGCAAGCCCCATTCCAGTGTTTCCCGATGTTCCTTCGATAATGGTTCCACCAGGTTTTAGCTTACCACTTTTCTCTGCATCCTCAATCATTTTAACCGCCATACGGTCTTTAATGGAGTTACCAGGGTTAGTTGTTTCAATTTTGGCTAAAATTGTACCCGGAACGTTCTTCGTTATTGTATTTAATTTAACCAATGGTGTATTACCAATGGTTTCTAGAATATTATTATACCACATGCAACAAAATTAAGCAAAGGCATTAAGTATTTTATAAACTATATTTTATTTGAAACATAATTTCGAAAATTAAAATTTAATAGAATTTTATTGCATAATCTATAATTATGATAGGCATTATAGATTGATTATTGGGCGAATTGCAATATTGGTTTTAATCTGAATAACCTTTTATTCTTTCCGCCACAGATTTACAGATTATTTTTGACAGGCAAAATCATTCTCTTCGGGTTTAATAATTATTGTATACTAGTTGCATATTATAATTCCTGTATTTTTAAGACCCTGAAATAAATCCAGGGAGACGACCGTCCATGTATGATTGACATATGGAAACACTAACTAACCGATAAATAATGGCTTTTAATCTGTAAATCTGCGGCTTATATTAAGCAAGCTTATAAACCTTTCCTGGCAGCGAAACGATAATACCTTGCATTTCTAAAGTGAGGATAACAATAGATAATTTGCTTTGCTGAATATTTAATTTAATACATAGTTCATCAATAGATAGCTGGCCGCTTTGCAAAACATCTACAACTTTTTGTTCGTTTACGGTGAGGTTAAGCTGCAACGTAGTTTGAGTTATTTTTTTCTTCTCTTTAACTTCTTCATCCCAGTCCAAATAGTAAATTAAATCGTGAGGATTGTTGATAAGACCTGCCCTATTCGTTTTAATAAGAAAATTACAACCTTCAGAAAAAACATCATTTGTTCTACCCGGAAAAGCATAAACATCTTTATTGTAAGAATTTGCAATTTCAGCAGTTATAACTGCTCCACCTTTTATTGATGCCTCTACAACTATTGTCGCATCGGCAATACCGGCAATAATTCGATTTCGTTGGGGGAAATTCTGTCTATCGGGATTCGTTAATGTTGGGTATTCAGAAAGTAAACCTCCATTTAAAACCATTTTTTGTGAAACCGATTTATGAACCTGCGGATATAGTCTATCCAAACCATGTCCTAAAATTCCGACAGTAGAAATATTATTAACAATACACTCTTTATGAGCTGTAACATCAATTCCATAAGCTAAACCACTAACAATTAAAACATTGTAAGGTGCCAAAACTTCGCAAAGCTGTTTACATAAATTTTTACCGTAATCAGTTGCATTTCTGGTTCCAACAATGCTAATTATCCTATTATGGTTTAAATCAGCATTACCTTTAAAATAAAGCAAGATGGGAGAATCAAAACAATTTTTTAATCTTTTAGGGTAGTTATCATCAGAGAAAAACAACACCTCAATGCCATGTTTTTCAATAAATTTTAACTCTTCAGCTGCTCTTTTCAAAGCATCAGTATTTAATATCGCTTTAACTGTTTTCTCTCCTATGCCCGGAATTTGAAGCAACTGCTTTTCGGTGGCTAGAAATACAGCCTCTGCACTACCGCAATAGGCCAGCAAATTTTTGGTGTTTACCGGACCAATGGATTTAATAAAAGTTAAGGCAATTTTGTGGAGCGTACTCATTAATTTTTAGGCTAAGGTTAATAAATGCGGGATGATTTATTTCCTTAATAAATAGCCTAAAAATCAATATCGATTAAGCTTTTAAGCGGAATATGAATATTATTCTTTAGTTGAATGTACTTTTCTGTAACTGCCCAAACGGTTGTATCTACCCGTTTTGGCCCTATTGTAGTATTAAATGTAATTACTGCTTTTGATTTAAATTCATTCCCAAGTCGCTGAGCTTCATCAAGTTTAATCTTTAATTCCTGACTATGATCTTCATTTGCATTGATAATATTTAGGTAGCTTATATGTTCCTTTTCTACAATTTCTATTGGCATGGTATCTTTTTAACGATTAATGTTAAACAAGCTTATCAAAATTTTGCAAAAAAAGCAACCCAAAAGCTGCATTTTATGAAATAATTAAGAGAAAAAAAGCCGGTACTGATTTGTGACCGACTCTGTAATTGTATTTCTTTTATTTATTTGGCTTCAGTTTCCGGGTTTCAACCATACCCTTAAACTCGTGATCTAATTTCTCATTAGCATAATCAATTTGAGCACGGGAAATACCCGATGTACTACTTAGGGTATTCATGCTAGCAATTGCAGAAAAATTACCATTGACAGAATAATAGAGTGCTTGCGCTAATAATTTCTCAGTTGGGTCTCCAAAATCTTTTGTAAGGTCATCGGCAACATCTTTATCAACTGTCATTCCATTAAAATAATCACCTTGGTTTAATTGATTTTTAGTTTGAAACTGCGGGATATACAAATCACTTTTATCAATATGTATTGCAAAGAAACCAACAGGTTTTCCATAGGTAGTCTTACCAATTAATTTAACATCCATTACCGGTTTTAAATTGTTAATCAATAACTCACTGGCCGAAGCTGTACCCCTTGTTACAAGAAAATAAACTTTAGAAAGATTATTTAAAGGCCCTCTTTTAGCAAAAACTTCTTGATTACCTGCTGCAATGGTTGGCACCCATGGATAATCAAAGTATGAATATAATCTGGTAACCCCATCGTTTCCTTTAGCGTAAAATTTTTGATTTTGAAGAATGGTTGCTTTATTGTCCTGCATGGTCTGAGTCCAGTAAGTGGTATACATTACTTTACCATTTTGACCTGAAGGTGCAATTAAATTTGTAAAAGCCTCTGAGGTTGCAACAGAACCACCGCCATTATAACGTAAATCTACAATCAGTTCACTAACACCATCGGCAGCAAATTTCGCAAACGCAGCATCCAATAAAGAAACTGAATTAGTAGTAAAGCTATTAAAAACGATATACCCAACTTTTTTTGTTCCTGTTGTGTAAGTATTTGTATATAAAATTGGATTAATATTATAAGTGGCCCTATTTATTGTAATATCAGCGCTACTGCCATCTGGCTTTAAAACCGTCATCGTTATAGCTGGATTTGAACCAAAGATTGAATTATTTAAGTTATCAATGTCAGCTTGACTAGTTCTAGATACACCTCCACCATTGACCTTCATAATCTGATATCCTCTCTTTAAGCCCTGAAGAGCTGCCGGAGAAGATGGATAAACAAATTTTACTCTTAATAAATTGTTTACATCAAAATCAGCAGAAAAGCCATAATCGCCGCTAACACCGCCCAATTGTGTTGCTACTGAACCGTCATCAATAAAGGAATACTTATCTTTACCACCGGAAGCAGGCAATACCCTTAAAGCCGCAGCAACATCTTCATTCTTAGCGTACTTACGTGGATTAAAAGCGTCATAACTAGGCAAACCAGTATTCCAGAAATAAGTTTGCTTTGCGTAGAGAAATATAGAATCTTTAGTTAAATAATCTCTATTAGTTGTAGCTATTTGCAAAGTGTTTGCTTCTGATGTATTTTCAGCCTCGTTAGGAGTCGAAGATTTTTTACAAGATGCTGTTACCCCAACAACAGCAATTAAGGCGCACAATAGAACATTTTGTGCAGAAAGCTTTTTAACCATATTATTTGTAAATTTCTAGTGACACAATATACGGCAAATTAATTATTTTGGATTGCTGCTCATCAAATTTATTTGCACCAACAACTAACGCATCTTCAACAGATAAATTGTTGCTGGTTAATATGTTCTGAAAAATTTTTGATTTAGGTAGATTTAGTTCATCGGCAAAGAAAACAGTTAAATATTTTTCTAACCCATTCCACTCCGTTTGTTTTATTTTGTTTAGCTGCTGTTCAGGGTTACCCGATGTTACAATGTAGATTTTTTTCCTATCAACGACCAATTCCTGCAAAAATTGAAGCATATTTTTAAATAGCAGCAACTTTAATGGCAAGCGAGCAGTTAAATGCAACAAATCAAAATTATGCTCGTAACTATCAGCTAGTTCAAAGGCTTTTGCCGTTTTCTTAAAAAGTTCATCTGCACCGTTATTTTCATACTCCAAACGCATAAAATTTAAAATAGATTGTGCGTTTTTCTGCTCTGTATATTCTATAAATTGTGCAAATAAATAATAAACCTGCAATAAATAATCTTTTGCAGGAAACAAAACATCATCCAATTCAAAAATTATAAGCTGTTTATCTTTGGCGTATTGATTTGATTCCATACTTTATACCGTAAAAAGTTTAAAATCATCATCGGCAGAATTGTAGCCGAAAATGCCACTAAATTCTTCTTCTCTTTTTATAAAAATTTCGCCTCCACTGGCAAAAATACACTCACCTTTAACAAATACGGCAAAATTTGGAAAATTATTTCTTTCTGTAGATAAGTAATCATGAACTGAATCTGCATGAGGTGTTACAACATCAATCCCATATTCGCCAAACAGAACCGCAGATTTTGCAATGGGTTCTACTTCAAAACTGTGCAAGGGAATAATACTATCGATAGATTCTGTAATACAATAATTTAATAAAATGTGAGCAATACTATCCTTATTTAAAACACCTAGTGAAGAAAAAGCATAATTTTCAGTTACAATTCCAGGGACATCGCCATAATCGGCAAATAAAATAAAATGACTTGGGAAAGCTTTTAACAGCTTTAATGCTTTTGCGTTGTTACCGCCAGTAATTAATATTTTCAACTTTTAAATGATTGAATTAATAATAAATTTTGAATAATTGAATGAATAACTTAATCCTATCACCTATTAAACAATTAGTCCGTCTTTCATAGTCACCACTCGGTCGCTTGTTTTCGCCAAATGCTCGTTATGCGTTACAATTACGAAAGTTTGTTGAAAATTATCTCTCAAACTAACAAAAAGTTGATGCAATGCTGCTGCATTTTCAGAATCCAGATTTCCTGAAGGTTCATCGGCTAAAATAATAGCCGGGTTATTTATTAAGGCCCTCGCTATTGCAACTCGTTGCTGTTCGCCACCAGAAAGTTGGTTAGGTTTATGGTTTGCTCTGTCTTTCAAACCGAACAAATCAAGTAATTCTAAAGCCCTTGTTTCTGCTTGTTTTTTATTTGTTTTCGCGATAAAAGCAGGAATACAAATATTTTCGATTGCACTGAATTCGGGCAATAAATGATGAAACTGAAACACAAAGCCAATATTTTGATTGCGAAAACTACTTAATAATTCTCCACTTAATTTACTAATAATGGTTTCTTTGAGTTCAACTACGCCATCATCTGGTTTATCTAGCGTACCTAAAATATGTAATAAGGTGCTTTTTCCAGCTCCAGATGGCCCAATAATGCTCACAATCTCCCCCTTTTGCACTTCAAAATTTACACCTTTTAGTATTTGTAAATTTCCATACGACTTTCTTATTCCAGTGGCTTTTAGCATGGTTCAAATTTAGTAAAAAAGCGGAAAGCTAAAAGAACAAAGCTTAAAGACTAAAGCGAAGAAGATAGAGAGCGGAAAGGTGGAAGGTTAGAGGTTAGGGTTTAATATGAAGCAGAAAGAACAAAAATGAAAGCAAATACCCAAATACTTAACTCCCCAACTTCATTGCCGTTGACTTTAGTCAACCGGGGACAGAGCCAAATTAAGTAAAAAAAATTTGCAAATATCATTTTCTTATTTAACTTTGAAAAACAAAGCACTTTTAAAATGAGTAATTCAGAAGAACAATTAAATGCATTGAAAGATATCAGACAAATGATGGATAGATCATCAAGATTTATCTCATTGAGTGGACTTTCTGGTGTTTTTGCTGGTTTTATTGCTTTAATAGGCGCCTATTTTGCTAATGACGAAATAGATAAATTCGTAAATGGCAGAGGATATAGTCTAGGTGTTCAAGGAGAAATAGATTTAGAATACAACCTTATAAAGCTTGCATTTATTGTTTTATTTGTTGCTTTAGCTGGTGGAATTCTTTTCACCTACAGAAAAAGTCAGCGTAATAAACTGCCCATTTGGGATAAAACTTCCAAATCATTAATTGTTAACCTTTTTGTTCCTTTGGTTGCTGGCGGCCTTTTCATTATTGCTTTGCTTTTAAACCATCCAAATACCTACAGCATTATTGCCCCAACCTGCCTGATTTTTTATGGTTTAGCATTAATAAATGCAAGTAAATATACCTATAGTGATATCCGTTATTTAGGTTATCTGGAGATTATTTTGGGTTTGGTTTGCATGTTTAACATTGGCTATGGTTTAATATTTTGGGCAATAGGTTTTGGTGCACTTCATATTATTTATGGCTTAGTGATGTATTTTAAATACGAAAGAGGCCAATAATATGAAGAATCCGATAGCAGATCTAAATAAAATTTTCGATAGCCGAATTAGGTTAGGCGTAATGTCTATTCTGGTGGTTAATGATGAAATTGGTTTTAACGATTTAAAGCAAATGTTAGAGTTAACAGATGGAAACTTGGCTTCGCATTTAAACACTTTAGAGCAAGCCGAATTTATTAAAGTACACAAAGGTTTTATTGGCCGAAAAACCAGTACCACTTATTCTATTACCACTTTAGGAAAACAAGCCTTTAAAGCGCATTTAGATGCGCTCGAAAAAATGATTAAAAAACTATAATATTTTTTTTACCAATCACTTTGAAATTCAAAGCACTTTTAAAAAACATAAAATGAAAACAAAATCTGGTTACCTCCTACTGTCCACTTTAATTGGTGGTCTTTTATTTAGCTCTACTTTTTGGATGGAGAGAATGGCTGTAAACTCGTTACTTTACAGCATATTTATTATAATTATTACCTTTTTTAATAATGAGGTAACCAAAAGCGCAAAATTTAAAGTTTATGCTGCAGCTCATTTACTAGCTGTAATTTTAGTGATTGTTAATAATTCTAGTTTAACATTAGTTGCTTATTATATCAGTTTGATACTTTTTATAGGCTATGTACATTATCAAACCATACGAAGTATATATGCTGCATTTTTAGCTGCAATACTGCAATTTATTACCACTCCAATTAGTTTAATTAAGCGATTATCAGAAGTTAGCATTGGCAATTTTAATTTAAAACCAATCATTAGTCCCATTAAATTCATACTTCTTCCACTGTTTATTTTATTTGTTTTTACAATGATTTATAGTGGTGCAAATCATGTTTTTGGACATTACCTAGAAGTTACATTTACTAGCATTGGTACTTTTCTTAATAACACTTTTGGCTTTATTTTTCAAAACCTAAGCTTTGGTCGCTTTATGCATTTCTGCTTCGGGACTTTAGTTACGGGAGGTTTACTGATAACCTTTTACAATAAAGGTGTTGAAAAAGTTGAAAGTTACTTCGGTGAAAGTTTTTTACGAAAAAGGAAAAACAAGGGCGAATCAAGTGTTTGCAATGAAGTTGTTAAAACCTTTTTTGGGCAGATAGTTAATAAAAAAATGGCTTTAAAAACTGAATACATTATTGCAATTATTTCATTCTCTGCTTTAAACTTATTATTACTTTGTTTAAATGGAATTGATATTTGGTGGTTATGGCTCGGAAAAGGCAAAAACGTGGCTGAAACCAACTACTCATCTGATTTACACGATGGCACAAATGCATTAATTTTTAGTATTGTTTTGGCAATGGCTGTTATTTTATATTTCTTTAGAGGGAACCTAAATTTTTACTACAAAAATAAAACGCTTAAAACTTTAGCATTTGCCTGGATGATTCAAAATTTCATTTTAATCATTTCAGTTTTCATTCGCGATGGTTATTACATAGAATTTTATGGATTGACACACAATCGAATTGGGGTTTTAGTTTTTGCTTTACTCTGCATTATCGGCTTAGCTACTGTTTATTTAAAATTAGTAAAACAAAAAACATTATTCTACTTATTTAAAGTAAACGGAAACATTTGGTTTGCCTTATTATTAGCTTTTAGCATTGTTAACTGGGATGTATTAATTGCCAAATACAATTTATCACAAAGTGATAGAATTTCTTTAGATGCTGATTATTTACTTTCCTTATCAGATAAAACTTTACCTATTCTGGATAAAAACAGAGCCAGACTACACTTTACAGAAGGCACTGATACCAGCAACAGAACTTATGCAAGTCCGGAAACCCCAGCGTTTTACCAGCAACAGCTAGACCAACGCATTGGCTTTTTTAAAGAACGTTACCAAAAAGTAAGTTGGTTATCTTGGAATTTACAAGATTGGAAAACGGCTGAATATTTCAATATTAAATAAGGCTTCAAAATCAATAACCCAAGGCAATCGTCATTGCGAGGTACGAAGCAATCTAATTTCAGCTAGTCTATTGAGAGAGATTGTTCGTGCCTCGCAATCGGAAATTCTTCAACATATTTTTAAAAACCATTAATTTAATACATCATGAAAAACCAACAAACACTTAGCACTTCAAGCCAAAGAATTACCATTATTTTAGTTATTATCACTATAATATTAAGCATTCCGTTAGTAGCTATGCAATTTACGAATGAAGTAAAATGGAATTTAACTGATTTTACTGCCGCCGGAGCATTATTAATCATAACGGGTTTGGCTATCGAAGTGGTGATTAGAAATGTAAAGGCAATTACTTTAAGAAATTTGCTACTCGCTGTTATCCTATTAATTTTATTTTTGGTTTGGGCAGAAATGGCAGTAGGCATTTTCGGTTCGCCGATTGCAGGAAGTTAATTAAGCATTCAAAACTTTGCCAGAGCCAATTGGCCAAAAACTGCAAACATTGTTAAATAAACCCGATTGAATGGATGCCGATTTTTTCTGTCGGCAGGGAGGAAAGCGGGACTGAAATTCCCGATTAACATAAAACGTTCATTTTCTAGAAAAAATCGGCGATTACTATTTGTTTAAAGGCTTTAGAATTGTAGCTTTGGGCAAATTTTGTAGCAAATGAATATTCACGAATACCAGGGTAAACAAATATTAAAAAGTTTCGGTGTTAACGTTCAAGAAGGAATCGTTGCCGATACGCCTGAGCAAGCTGTTGAGGCTGCTAAGCAATTAAAAATTGATTATAACTCTGATTGGGTTGTAATTAAAGCGCAAATCCATGCTGGTGGACGCGGTAAAGGTGGTGGTGTTAAATTAGCCAAAAACCTTGATGAAGTTAAACAACGCGCTACCGATATCCTTGGCATGCAATTGGTTACACCTCAAACCGGACCAGAAGGTAAATTGGTGAGCAAAATTTTAGTTGCACAGGATGTTTATTATCCAGGTGCTTCTGAAACTAAAGAATATTACATTTCGGTATTGTTAGACCGTGCAAAAGGTCGCAATATTATTATGTACAGTACTGAAGGCGGTATGGATATCGAAGAAGTTGCTGAACATACGCCACACTTAATTTTTAAAGAAGAAATCGACCCAAAAGTTGGTTTACAAGGTTTCCAGGCTCGTAAAGTTGCGTTTAACTTAGGTTTAAGCGGTGCTGCACACAAAGAGATGGTTAAATTTGTAACCGCATTATATAAAGCTTACGATACTACGGATTCTTCAATGTTCGAAATTAACCCAGTATTAAAAACCTCTGATGATAAAGTTATCGCGGTTGATGCTAAGGTTGATATTGATGAAAATGCATTATATCGTCACCCCGATTATGCCGCAATGCGTGATACCATGGAAGAAGACCCGATGGAGGTTGAGGCAAGTGCAAGTAACCTAAACTTTGTTAACCTTGATGGTAACGTAGGTTGTATGGTTAATGGTGCTGGTTTAGCAATGGCTACCATGGATATTATTAAATTAGCTGGTGGTGAGCCTGCTAACTTCTTAGACGTAGGTGGAACGGCAAATGCTCAAACAGTTAAAGCGGCTTTTAATATCATTTTGAAAGATCCTAACGTTAAAGCAATTTTGATTAACATTTTTGGTGGTATAGTTCGTTGCGACCGTGTTGCTCAAGGTGTTATCGATGCCTACCAGGAAATCGGAAATATTCCTGTACCAATTATCTGTCGTTTACAAGGTACAAACGCAGAAGAGGCTAAAAAATTGATCGATGAGTCTGGACTTAAAGTTTACTCGGCAATCGCGTTAAAAGAAGCTGCTGATTTAGTAACTAAAGTATTAGCAGAACAAGCGTAATAAGCTTAAAGCGGAAAGACTAAAGCTTAAAGTGACATCATATTTAAAACCATTCAGTTAAACTGGATGGTTTTTTTGTCTCCACTTTTCGTCATTGCGAAGTGGATTTTTCTTCAGCTGTGTCAATCTTACTCAATAAACTTTATCGTATTTTTTTTTAGAAAATCAAGGTTCGGTAATTCTTCGGTTCTGAAAGCCCTGCTATTCGTTACAATTCCCGAAGAAAAATCGGGAGTTTTTCACTTCTATCAGGTTTAAATAACACAAGTAAAAAGCTTTTAGGAAACAAAACCCTCAAACGATACTATTATATCAAAACTTACAAAGTTCCTACCCATGCTCCCTATTAAAAACTTCGTAAGTTTAATCTGTCCGATACTCGAGAATATCGCCTGGCTGACAATCTAACACCTTACAGATAGACTCCAAAGTCTCTAAACGAACCGCTTTGGCCTTTCCTGTTTTTAAAATCGAAAGATTAGACATGGTTATCCCCACCCGCTCACTTAATTCGGTAAGCGACATTTTGCGGCGGGCAAGCATGACATCTAAATTGATGATAATTGGCATGATTTAGATGTAATTTAAATGGTTAAATCGTTTTCTTGTTTGAGTTTAAGCCCAAGAGCAAATATCCCGGCAAAAATCAAATATTCCAAGCCATGAACTAATAATTGACTAAGTTCTCTGCCATCCATTGATACGCTTAAATCGTGATTGAAATTTGTTGAATGTTGGAATATAAAATATGTTGAATAATAATACACAATACTTATTGGAATATAAAGTAGTTCAACTATGCCAAACCTTTTCAAACGGCCAACGTTTTCAGTTATGAAAATGTTCCCTTTGATTACGTCGTTAATTAAATCTTTCATTTGCTCGAGTTGGTAAAAAGAAAAAATTAATCCAACAATAATAAATGCAAAATAAGTAAGCGCAAATGGACTAATCAATTTGCTAGAATTGAAATCAGATAAAGTGGCTATTAGTTTCGGCTGCTTGCCTGCGGTAAAATTGTATGTTTCACCAATCGATGTAATGTTTGGATGAGGTGTTTTTAATTTCAACTCAAATTCTACTAAATCTGTTCCAATTATTTTATCTTCTGAAACAATAGAGATAAAGCATAAAATAGCCCAAATACAGCAGACTGCAATACCTAGGTACCAAGATGAATCAATAAGAAATTTGTAGAAGGTAAGAGATCGTGAATTTTTCATAATTTATATTGTTAAATCGTTTTCTTGTTTTAATTCTTTATTTCTATTCAATATTGCCGAAGCGTAAAATATTAACATCGATATAATGATAAAGCCGAGGTTAGGTATAATAATAAAAGGCATTATTTCTGTCCAAATAAATGTCGGTCTAGAAAAATCAATGTTATTTAAACGATTAGAATTTATCAAAACAGAAGAATATATTAAATAACACATCATTAAAAATGGAATCCATTTTATAATGTTAAGTGGCTTAACTAATTTTTCAGATAAAGTAAAGAAAGAAGAAACCTTTATTATACTATCTAAAAACACAAAAAAAGCAAGATAAAAAACTTCGCTAACAGCCCTATAATAATCACCTTGAAACAAGAAATCTGCTTTAGAAAAAAAATTAAGTAAATTGATGAACGTCAAAATGCCAAAAATTCTGATAAAAATTTTAATGCCATAAGAATCCAATAGTTTGATCTTGTATTCTTCAATTTCCAAAGAAGAAATTTTATAAAAGTCATAAATTTATAATTATTAATAAAACAAACATAAAAAATTATTTATTACAAATCAAAATACATTTATTGATTTACAATAAATAATAACTGTTTATCAATTATAAAGTATTAAACAATATAAATAGTGACAAAAACTTTATTGGAATGATTTTTGTTATAAGTAAAACTATAAAAAACTTGTGCAAACAGTAACATTTTCAGCATTTTATCCTTTCGGATTGCTTTACAATTTCGTAACTTTGCACACTCAATAATTAAAGAGCACACAAAACGTATAAATGAGACAACTCAAGATAACGCAATCCATTACCAACCGCGAAAGTCAATCTTTAGATAAATACTTACACGAAATTGGTAAAGTAGATTTAATAACAGCAGAGGAAGAGGTAATTTTAGCAAGAAAAATTCGTGAAGGCGATCAAGCTGCATTAGAGCGATTAACTAAAACTAACTTACGTTTCGTAGTTTCTGTTGCAAAACAATATCAAAATCAAGGTTTAACATTAGGTGATTTAATTAATGAAGGAAACTTAGGTTTAATTAAAGCGGCAAAACGTTTTGATGAAACAAAGGGTTTCAAATTCATTTCTTATGCTGTTTGGTGGATTCGTCAGTCGATTTTACAAGCAATTGCAGAGCAAAGCCGTATTGTACGTTTGCCTTTAAACCAAGTAGGTTCATTAAGCAAAATTAGTAAAGCTTTCTCTAAATTAGAGCAAGAATACGAACGCGAGCCATCTCCTGAAGAATTGGCAGATATTTTAGAAACCACGGTTGATAAAATTTCTGACACTTTGAGTAATTCTGGCCGTCATGTATCAATGGATGCACCATTCGTTCAAGGTGAAGAAAATACATTACTAGATGTATTGGAAAACCACGAACCAAATACAGACAGTTCATTAATCAACGAATCGTTATCAGAAGAAATCAAACGTTCTTTATCTACTTTAACTGAAAGAGAAAGAGAAATAATCGTTTTGTTCTTTGGTTTAGGTTCAAATCATCCACTTTCTCTTGAAGAAATTGGGGAAAAATTTAACCTTACCCGCGAGCGAGTGAGGCAAATTAAGGACAAAGCACTACAACGCTTGCGTCATACTTCAAGAAGTAAAATTCTAAAATCGTACTTAGGTTAAGTATAAACTTTATATAGATATAAAAAGGATTGGCAGTTTTGTCAATCCTTTTTTTGTATTGCAGATATTCCAATTCAAATATCCGTTCCATATCTTTAGAAGATGTCGATAAACCTCTTAAAAAAATCCATATTTGTTTATAAGCCAATCATATTATGGAATATTTTACTTAGTTTAAGTATAGGTTTATTTTTCGTTATAGATGGTTTTGATAAACCCGGTGCGTACGTAATGGCAGTATTTGTAAAACCCATAGGCTGGGTATTCTCAATTGTTATTGATAGGCTATTTTTGAAAAAGCATTCTTATTTTTATAAAAATATGGGAATTGGTTTCCGGAAAATATTTGCAAACATTGTTTTATACGATATCATTTTTTTCACATTGATAATATCTACATGCTTAATATGCAGGAACTTTTTATTGACAGTGTTACCCACAGATATAATAAACAAGCAATACTAAATGGTGTCTTTATCAATTGTAAAATTGGTGAAGTTGTTGGATTATTGGGCCGGAACGGAAGCGGAAAGTCAACATTGTTAAAAATAATATTTGGGAGTATTAAACCTGATTTCAAACATCTAAAAATTGATGAGGAAATAATTTCGAAGGGTTATCTAACTGGAAACATTTCCTATCTACCTCAGGATAAATTCATTCCTAAAAAAGTTAATGTTATCCAGGCTATTAACATCTTTTGCAAGAAACATACACAAGAACTTTTCAAAATCGAATTCATAAATCAGAATCTAAAAACGAAATTCAGCGAATTCTCTGGTGGAGAAAGTCGGTTTTTAGAATGTTTGCTTATGATTTACAGTGATGCTAACTTTGTTTTATTAGACGAACCTTTTTCTCAGTTAGCCCCGTTATTAGTCGAAGAACTAAAACAGCACATTCGTTATTTAAAAGAGTTTAAAGGTTTTATTATAACAGACCACTACTACCGCTCCATTCTGGATGTTTCTGATAGAATTGTTTTACTACATAATGGCTGTAATTACAAAATATCGAATGCCGATGACTTGATATTGTATGGCTATTTACCACATAAAGAATAAAGATTCCTGGGATTCATTAAAATATTGCAAAAAAAAGACCAGCAACTGCTGATCTGAAAATGCCATCTTCTTTGCATATAGATTGCTTCGTCGTTTCTCCTCGTAATGACGAATAATATAAGCTAAAACAACAAGTGCTTCACCGTTAATCCGTTATTAATTAATTGTTTTAAAGAATCGATACCAATTCTTAAATGTGTTTCAACATATTTCTCTGTAACCGAACTATCACTTTCTGCAGTTTTTACACCTTCAGGAATCATGGGTTGATCTGAAACTAATAGCAAAGCACCTGCCGGAATTTTATTTGCAAAAGCTGTTGTAAAAATTGTTGCAGTTTCCATATCTACAGCCATTGCTCTTAAAGTTTTTAAATATTTCTTAAATTCTTTATCGTGCTCCCAAACTCTTCTGTTTGTAGTATAACAAGTTCCTGTCCAATAATCTCTGCCATGATCGCGAATTGTTGTAGAAATGGCTTTCTGCAAAGCGAAAGCTGGTAATGCAGGTACTTCAGCAGGTAAATAATCGTTTGATGTTCCCTCTCCCCTAATCGCAGCAATTGGCAAAATTAAATCACCTAATTGATTTTTCTTTTTCAAACCTCCGCATTTACCCAAAAACAGCACCGCTTTTGGTTTAATAGCCGTTAACAAATCCATCATAGTTGCTGCTAGCGGACTTCCCATACCAAAGTTAATGATCGTGATTCCGTTTGCGGTAACGCTTTGCATAGGCTTATCTAAGCCCATAATCGGTGCATTATCATTCCACTCAGAAAACATGGTAACATATTTACTGAAATTGGTGAGCAAAATATAATCTCCAAATTGATCTAATGGTCTGCCGGTATACCTTGGCAACCAATTTTTCACAATTTCATCTTTTGATTTCAATCCTGACTTAACAGGTGATTCTACTTCTTTAATTTTCTTTGATTTCTCTACAATCGTTTCGTCTTTTTTTACGTCTTTTTCTTCGTTCATATATTTTTATTCTTTAATAATATAAGAAATTTTCTTCAAAATAACAAATTCAACTTAAGCTGAATATTAAAATGCTTTTAAATCGAGCATCTGTTATAAAGATTCAAAATCTTATTGTTAAAAAAAATCCCTCCCGATTTACGGGAAGGATTTAATTTTTTATGCAACCTGCAACTTTTCAAAGTCGGCCTTTTCAAATTTCTCTATCGCGTAATCGAGGTCGATATGCAGCTCCTTTATATCTTTCTGCGTTGGTGTATCGAACATGGCATCAAGCATTATGGCTTCGCAAATCGAGCGTAAACCACGGGCGCCAAGCTTATATTCCATCGCCTTGTCTACAATAAAATCTAAAACATCTTCATCAAAAACCAATTTCACATCCTCATAATCGAAAAGCTTTTCATATTGCTTTGTTAATGCATTTTTAGGTGCAGTTAAAATATTTCTAAGTGTTTCTTTATCCAATGGATTTAAATGTGAAAGAACCGGAATACGACCAATTAATTCAGGAATCAATCCAAATGATTTTAAATCTTGAGGAGTAATGTATTTATAAAGGTTTTTAAGATCTAGAACGGCATCGTCTTTTTTAACCTTAAAGCCTACCGTTTGCGTACGTAAACGATTTGCAATTTTACGTTCGATACCATCAAAAGCTCCGCCACAGATAAATAATATATTATTTGTGTTTACCGGAATCATTTTCTGGTCTGGGTGCTTACGTCCTCCTTGAGGTGGAACGTTTACAACCGTACCTTCTAAAATCTTTAACAAGGCTTGCTGAACACCTTCGCCTGATACATCGCGTGTAATTGATGGGTTATCGCTTTTACGAGCCACTTTATCAACCTCATCAATATAAACAATTCCACGTTCTGCAGCAGCTACGTCATAATCTGCAGCTTGCAATAAGCGTGTTAGTATGCTTTCTACATCTTCACCAACGTAACCAGCTTCGGTTAAAACGGTTGCATCGCAAATACAAAAAGGAACATGCAAAATTTTCGCAATTGTTTTAGCTAAAAGCGTTTTACCTGTTCCGGTTTCGCCAACTAACATAATGTTAGATTTTTCAATCTCAATTTCGTCTTTATCAATTTTTTGATTCAAACGTTTATAGTGATTGTAAACTGCAACCGACAAAACCTTTTTTGCATCATCCTGGCCAATAACATATTGATCTAAATGCTGCTTAATTTCTAGCGGTTTTAAAAGTGTAAGTGTCGATTGAATACCTTTGCTATTTTTCGTACCCAATTCCTGAGCAAGCAATTGATTGGCCTGGGTAACGCATTTATCACAGATAAACGCATCCATACCTTCTATTAACATTAAAGTTTCATGCTTGCCTGAATGGCAGAATGAACAACGGGATTCTTTATTTTGTTTCGCCATTTTTTCTTGCGTTTCTCGATAATACTTCGTCAATCATACCAAATCCTTTTGCCTCTTCAGCACTCATCCAGTAATCACGATCTGAAGCTTTCTCTACCCAATCATACGTTTGACCAGAGTGTTCTGAAATAATATCGTATAATTCTTTTTTCAATTTCAACATTTCTCTCAAGTTAATCTCCATATCAGATGCTACACCTTGTGCGCCTCCAGATGGCTGGTGAATCATTACTCTTGAGTGTGGTAAAGCAGAACGTTTGCCTTCTGCACCTGCAACTAATAAAACAGCTCCCATTGAAGCAGCCATACCGGTACAAATTGTAGCTACATCAGGTTGTATGTACTGCATAGTATCATAAATACCTAAACCAGCATACACAGAACCACCTGGTGAATTAATGTAAATCTGAATGTCTCTCTCTGCATCTGTAGATTGTAAAAACAATAACTGAGCTTGAATAATATTTGCATTCTGATCATAAATCGCATCGCCTAAAAAGATAATACGATCCATCATTAATCTCGAAAAAACATCCATTTGAGCTACGTTCAACTGGCGTTCTTCAATAATATATGGCGTCATGCACTGAGGGTTTAGATTAGACTGTGAAATAAATTTATCTACGTGTAAACCGCCAATACCCTGATGTTTAACGGCAAATTTTCTGAATTCTTGTGAATCTATGTTCATATCTTTGATTAGGGTTAAGCGTTTGGCCGTTGAAAAGGGAATACTCAACAACCAATCGACTGTAATTTTAACTATTGTTTTCTATAGTTTGTTAATTTCCATGCCAATTTATTTATTTATACTGGAATGTAAAGCAATTCTGTTACAGAAATTAAAATCTTGCTTTTTAAAGATAAAACAAATTAAGAGTACTAATACCCGAAAGATATGCAATACTCAATAAATGAACAAATTAACCTAAAAATAATTAAAATTTTTAAAGAAAGCTTGTATATGATAAGAGCAACTACTGGAGTTGCTCTTATCATATTAATATTTAAAAGACTGACAATTGGTCAGCCAGAGAAATTATTTTTTATCTAATTCAATAAATTTATCGTAATCGATAGCTTTTTCTTCTAAAGTAACAATCGATTTAATTTGCTCGAAAGTTTTTAAAGCTTTTACCTCTTCGAACGTACGGTTAGCATTTTCTTTATCCTGCAAAAACTGAACAGCATATTGAGCCAATTGATCTTCAGGAAGTGGGCTTGGGCTATACATTCTGAACTGCGCATCTAATTTTGCTTTAGCTGCTGCAACTACATCTTCGTACTTAATTTCGATACTGTTATCTTTAATGATTTTGTTTTCGATTAAAGTCCATTTTAGGTTTTTAGCGAAATCATCATAACCTTCTGCCAATTCTTCATCAGTTAATTTCTCGTTCGTAGCTTTTAACCAACGACGTAAAAATTCATCAGGTAATTCGAATGTGTGTTTCTTTAAAAGATCTTCGTAAATATCGTTTGATAATTTACGTTCAGCATCTTGTTTAAACATACCTTCAACTTCTTCCGTAATTTTTTCTCTGAAACCAGCTTCGTCAGTTACTGTACCTTCGCCAAATAATTTATCAAAAAATTCCTGGTTCAAGTCTGACTCCTCTAAACGGTTAACATTTTTAACTACTAATTTGAAGTTAGATTTCAATTCAGAAGCAGCTTCCTCAGAAATATTTAAAGCTTTTGCGAGTATTGCAGCATCTTCAAGTGCTTTTTGAATATCGATAGTTACTTCATCATCTTTCTTTAAACCAACTAAAGATTTAAGTATTTTTTTATCTTTAATCTGATCTAAACGTATTGTAGCAGTACTTGCAACGCCACCTTCTAAAACAGAACCATCGCTGGCAAGTTCAGTCAATTCTGTATATAAAACATCATCCTCAGCCGAAACTTCAGGATTAGACATTTTACCGTAACTACGACGGATATTTTTAATTCGGCTTTCTAAAGTTTCTTTATCCGCTTTGATTACATATTGAGTAAATTTATCTTTCGATGAAATGTTTACATCAAACGCAGGCGCTAAACCTAATTCATAATCAAATTCGAATTCATCCGTATTATCCCATTTAAAATCTCTTTCGTTGATTGCAGGTAATGGTTGACCAAGAATTTCTAATTTCTGCTCAGCAATGTAGTTAGATAAAGTATCGTTTAACAAGTTGTTAACCTCTTCTACCAAAATACTTTTACCATACATTCTTTTAATGTGAGCTGGAGGCACCATTCCTTTACGGAAACCTGGTAATTGCGCTTTTTTAGCTTGGTCTTTAATAGCCTTATCTACTTTACCAGTATAATCTGCAGGTGCGATTTTGATTTTTACAACAGCATTTAAGTTGCCGGTTTTTTCCTGTGTAATATTCATTTTTTTTCAGATATGAGTATTAGGATGTAAGAACTAAGACTTGTTTCAAGTTCACTAATTCCACATCAATTTTTGTTAATCAATGTTTTAAAAAAACAAAACCGTCCTGATTTTGCATCGGGACGGCTTCATTTATAGTGCGGATGAAGGGACTCGAACCCCCACGCCGTGAAGCGCCAGATCCTAAGTCTGGTGCGGCTACCAATTACGCCACATCCGCAATTAGGATTTATTTTGGACTGCAAAGATAGAAATTAGAATCAATTTTCAAAAAGTAATTACAACAATTTCTAAAATATTTTCTGCAAAAAAAGCTAACTAACTAATTTTAAGCAAGAATAATTTTATCCAAGCAAGTTAATTAACAAAGATTAATACAGTTTCACCAATGTTACATCGATAAACTCAGGACCACCCTCTAATGGATAACCAGAAATCTTACCCCCTTTTATCGTAACTTTTCTATTCAAGTACTGATCTAGGTTAATGCTACCACCTTTTAAAGCGTAAGTTTTATTTTCTGCCTTTAACAGATGTGTACCATACTGAAACGTTGTTATCCCTATTTTTTCAATTGTTCCGGTTGCTGTAATACGACTTGCCGTGTTTGAATCTTTCATTGATGTACAACTAGATACAACAGCAATAAAAAGAGATAGAATTAATATTTTTTTCATAATAGATGATTTGCTTAAGGTTTTGCAATTTTAGTAAAAACAGTTCGGATTTGCTGAACTTCTTTTTTCTAATTAAGTAGACTTAGCCTGAAAGGATAAATTCCAGAATGAAGGGTTTAATTAGTAACTATTGACCATTTATATTAACAACTTCGATAAGCTCGGGTCCGCCTTCTAAAGGGTATCCTGCAACTTTGGTGCCCTTTAGCGTAACTTGCCTGTCTAAATAATTATCTAAATTAAAACCAGCACTTTTTAAAGCATAAATCTGACCTTGAGTTCTAATAGAATGTGTTCCATACCTGTAACTTGTAATGCCTAGTTTTTCAACCTTTCCTGTTAATGTAATTAAATTAACACTTTCTGTCGATTTCATAACACCACAACCCGAAAAGATAAATGCCAGAAAGGCTACTACTAATGTTTTTTTCATGATGGCTGGATATAGATTTATTAATTAACGATTTACGCAGTGAGAACAAATAGCAGTTAATAAAGTTCTTTCTGAAATTCAAAAAAATACTGAACAGCTTTAACCAATCTACTTCCATACCAACTAAACATTTCGCCATCTACCAGCATAACTTTGGCTTCAGGTAAAGCGTTCTGAATCTCTTCGATATGCTTTTCTTTAAAAGGATATGGTTCAGAAGAAAGTAAAATCAAATCACAGTTTAAAGTTTTCAATTTTTCGAGCGTAATTTCAGGGTATCGGTCTTCGTTAATCACATTCATCATCCCATTGGTTATCAAAACATCGTTTATAAATGTGTTTCTACCAGCAACCATGTAAGGTTTGCGCCAAATTAAATAAGCAACCCTTTTATCAATTTTATTTTGAAGTGCGAGTGTTTTTAAATCGTTAAAGCCTGCAGAAATTAAATGATTTAGATAATTTGCTTCAGGCGATCTATCTACCAACTCTCCAATTTCGGCAATGGTTTTCATCGCATCATCTAAAGTAAAAATATCACTCATCCAAACCGGAAAAAACTCAGCTAATTCTTCAATATCGCTTTGCGTATTTTCTTCTTTGTTACCGATAATTAAATCGGGTTTTAAATCCTTAATTAAATCGATATTGAGCGTTTTAGTACCACCAACTTTAGTGCGCTCGGCAAATTTTTCTATTGGATGAATGCAAAATTTCGTTAAACCGATAATCTCTTTATCTAAACCCAAATCGAAAAGTAGTTCCGTTTGCGATGGTACAATGGAAACAATCCTTTTGGGGGGGAAATTAATTGTTATCTCCTTCCCCATTTGATCGATAAAAGATTTTTGCATGAAACGAAGTTATACGTTTTAAATGGTAAGTGCCAAGTTTTAAGTTCCAGATGATAAGTTAGCTTAAAACTTATTTCGTAAAACTTACAACCTCATATTCACAACCTGCACATCATCCTTAACAACCCCATCCTCTATCTTTAAAACCCGGCTACCATATTCTGCATTTTTTTCAGAGTGTGTAACCTGAATAATTGTAATACCTTCTTCTTTGTTTAATTTTTGAAAGAGCTGCATAATTTCTTCAGCCTGGGCTGATTGAAGATTTCCTGTCGGTTCATCTGCCAAAATAATTGAAGGTTGTGCAGCTAAAGCTCTGGCTATACCAACTAACTGCTGCTGGCCTCCCGAAAGTTGATTTGGAAATAAATCTTTTTTAGCCACAATATTAAACCTATCAAGGAGATTAGCAATTCTGCTTGCTCTTTCCGAGCTTCCAACTTTCTTGTATAATAGCGGGGCTTCAATATTTTCGTAAACCGTCATTTCATCAATTAAATGATAAGCCTGAAAAACAAACCCGATATGATTGCGGTAAAGTTCGATTCGCTTCCGCTCGTTAAGACTTGTAACATCTTCACCCATAAATTCATAACTACCATAAGTTGGCTCCTCTAACATCCCTAAAATATTAAGTAGTGTAGATTTGCCTGCACCAGACGGCCCCATAATGGATACAAATTCGCCTTGTTTAATGGTTGTAGATACGTGGCGCAAAATGTAACTCTTTACGCCTTTGTTAGCGTAATATTTTTCTATGTTTTTTAGTTCTATCATACCCCGAACCCCTAAAGGGGCTTTACCCCTCAATACTCAAAAGCATTGAGGTACGTTTAATTATTTTTATATGTTTAATTCAATATTAAAAAAGACTTTGGCGCAAATTTTTGGCGCTTAAACCCTTAACCTCAAAACCAACTACCTTTCACCTTTATTCGTATTTAAGTGCATTTACAGGGTCGGTTAGTGCAGCTTTTCTTGCTTGAATACTAACTGTTAAAACTGCAATAACTATCGAAAGTAGGGTTGCGATTACAAAAGGTATAACAGGTATATCTATTCTGTAAGCAAAGCTATCGAGCCATTTTTTCACAATGATGTAGGCAATTGGCCAGCTTATTAAATTAGCTACAATTACCAAAATCAAGAACGATTTGTTAAGCAAGTTTACAATCTGAACATTTGATGCTCCTAAAACTTTTCTTACGGCAATTTCTTTAGTTCTTCGTTTTGCTACGAAAGTAGAAAGTGCAAATAAACCTAACAATGATAATGATACAGAAATTCCGCTAAAGAGAATTATCATATTTATAAATCGCTCATTATCTTCCAGACTCTCAGAAAAAGCATCATCTAGAGAAGTATAATCCATCGGGTAATTTGGATAAAGTTTTCTCCATTCTTTTTCAATCTTGCTTATGACATCATTATATTTTGAGGTGTTAAACCTAATCAATAAATTATTTGTCGTTGCAGAGCCACCTAAGCTTGTTACTTTATAGATTGTTGGCAAAACCGCCTTATCAAAACCCTCGTTATGATAGTTTTTTATAACACCAATTATCTGAAACGTAACATTCTTCGAACCATTAAAAACTTCATATTTTTTGCCAACAGGCTTTTTCGAAATTAAATTTGCAGCGGCTTCATTTAAAACAACCGCGTTAACAGTATCTTGTTTATAATCTCTCGAAAATATCCTGCCTTGCAAAACGTTTACACCAAGAGCGGGCAAAGCATCCATTGTTACACTTACCGTATTTAAATTTATTTCATTTCCGTTATACTTTATTTTTTCGGGAACATTAAAAGTATTACCCATTACCTGGGTTGTAGTGGCTACATAACTTACACCAGGTATCAGTTTTATTTTATTTGCTAGTTTATCTTCATAGTTTGTTTTAATATTAATCAAATTTCCTTTTTCGAAACCTAAATCTTTATTACTTATATATTTCGATTGCATTTGCATTACACCAATTGAGATGATAAAGGTTACAGAAATTACAAATTGAAAAATTACTAAAACATTACGAAAAGCAATCCCCTTTAAACCATTCTCATAATTCCCTTTTAGAACAGAAACAGGGTTATAATTAGACAATATCCAGGCGGGATAAAAACCTGCTAACAACGTAATAAACAAAAACAGTCCGGTTAGCTGCACCATTAATGCTAAAATATTAGGATTATGCCAAAAGCTCAAATCAACGTTAAAATGACTATTAAATTCTGGAAGAACAAGTTCGATTAGAATGATGCTTATAAATAAAGAAATGATGCTTTGCAAAGCCGATTCGAGTAAAAACTGAAAAATGAGTTGCTTTTTGTATGACCCTAATACCTTTTTTACACCAACTTCTTTAGCTCTCTGAACTGATTGAGCAGTAGCCAGATTAATAAAATTAATAACTGATATGAGCAACAGAAAAATTGAAATTGCAATAACAGGTTTCAATTTTTCTTTCCAATTTACTTCAAACGGCGGGTTTGAATGTAAATCATTAAGTGGGATAAACTTTAAACCTGGTGTTTTTCCATTCTTATAAACGTCGTTATAATTTATTTTTTGCTGGCTCATTAAAGCTTTTTTAAAATCGACGTATAATTTTTGGAGTGTACCGCTCAGCATGGCCGAATTTTGGTCCCCATCGATTCTAGCATATAGCTGACAATAATTTGTATTGCCAATTCCTTGCGGATCGGTGTCTTTATCTCCGGTTCTCATTAAAGCATTAAAACTTACAGATTGAGGCGATTGCGGTTCGGCAACAACTCCAGTTACAGTCAAATCCTGTCCAGGATCAGTTGTCCACATCATTACCTTTAGTGTTTTTCCTAAAGCTTTTTCCGTTCCAAATAATTTTATTGCTAAACTTTGTTTAAGAACAATAGACTTTGGT
Source organism: Pedobacter jamesrossensis (assembly GCF_042650905.1). NCBI lineage: Bacteria > Pseudomonadati > Bacteroidota > Sphingobacteriia > Sphingobacteriales > Sphingobacteriaceae > Pedobacter > Pedobacter jamesrossensis. The sequence goes on from NZ_JBHSBY010000022.1 coordinate 101,228, forward strand.
TTGCGAAGAGCGTTTTCTGCATTTCCCTGAATAAATTTATAGCTAAAAACTTTGAAAAAACTACTGTCGGAGTCTTTCATCTTACTGACAATCAATGGATCTGCATTAGCAATTTTAACTGCAAAACCCTTAACAAAATTCCAATCTGGATTTACCTTAGTTATAGCCTTTACTTGAGGCATTTTTTCTCTTAAAAGTGCAGCAATCTTACTGTTTGCAAGCGCATTCCAATGTTCCTGATTATCTGGTGTAAACTGATCATGCTTTTCTCTTAGCTGATAAACATTTTTTAAATCCGGTGACCAAGTATCATAACTTTCTTCGTGATTGACATACAAAATCACTAGTACAAAAGCAGTTAAACCCAAGGCCAAGCCGCCAATATTTATAGCGGCGTAGACTTTATTTTTCCAAAGATTTCGCCAGGCGATTTTTAAGTTAAGTTTGAACATAATAGTATCAAGTATTTAGCAGCAAGTATCAAGAGCTGAAAGTGAAAAGCAGAAGACTAAAGCACCTGCAAATCGCTTTAAGCTTTGGTCTTTTTAGCTTTCCGCTTTTATTCATATTTAAGTGCATCAATGGTATTAGCTCTTGCTGCTTTAAACGAACGGAAACTAACCGTAATTAAAGTAATCAGCATTGAAATAATCATAGCCAAAACGAAAGGCCAAATGCTTAAATCTATCCGATAGGTAAATGTTGAAAGCCATTTAGAAACGAATAAATAAGCTAGTGGCCAGGCAACCAAATTTGCGATAAAAACCATCAGTAAAAATGAACCATTTAGCATTTTAACTAACTCTAAAGTAGATGCACCCAATACTTTTCTAATGGCAACTTCTTTAGTTCTTTGTGTTGCTACAAATGAGATTAAACCAAATAAGCCAATAAATGATATAAAGATAATTACACCTGCGAACACCTTAAACAAAACGCCCATTACTCTTTCTGTTTCATAATATTTGCTAATATCATCATCAACAAAAGATGCTTTGTAGAAATTTTCGGGATAAGTGTCATTCCATATTTTTTCTACTTGAGGCATGATGGATAAAATTTGTTTGCTATCCATTTTAACGGCTAAATTTTGGTAATTCTCTTTTATTGAGGTAATCATTATTGGTGATATTGGCTCGTGTAAACTTAAATTATTAAAATCTTTAACTACGCCAACAATAGTCCCGGTTTTTCCCCAAATGGTAATTTTTTTCCCTAAGGCATCATTAAAATCTACAACGTTGAGTTTTTTTAATAGCGTTTCGTTCACTACCAATTCTCTTAAAGTATCACTTTTAGCAAAACCTTTACCTGCTACAAAAGTCAACCCAAAGGTTTTGAAATAATTTTCGTCGGCAAGTTTAGTATTTGCTTGAAACTTTGCCTTTTCAGTACCATTATATCTAAAATTGCTTTCGTTATTATTATTTGATGATGGCGGATTTCTGCAAAAGCTTGTTGTTAAAACGCCTGGTATTTTCGAAATTCTATCTTGTAAAATCTGGTATTTCATTACACTCAAACTATCGTTACGCACACTTACCATAGCAATTGCCGATGGATTGAAACCTAATGGTTTTTCCCTCATGTAGTTCATTTGTTTTAATACGACAAGGGTACCAATAATTAAAATGACCGTAATAGAAAATTGAACGACAACCAAAACCTTACGTAAACTTAAACCACCTGTATTGGCAGTAATTTTATTTTTAATCGCCAAAGCCGGACTAAAACCAGACATAACCATTGCAGGATAAAAACCAGCCAAGAAACTAACCACCAGTACCAACCCAACCATAAAAACAAGAATGCTTGGGTGGCTGATGATGCTGAAAGAAATATCATCGTGAAATAAATTTTTCATTCCAGGTAGGGCAATTTCAGTTAAAATACAGGCTACAATTAACGCAAACACACTAATGGTTAAAGTTTCGGTTAGAAACTGGACAACTAATTGTTTCCTTAAACTGCCCATTACCTTACGAACGCCAACTTCTTTACTTCTACTTACCGCTTGCGCAGTTGCCAAGTTAATAAAGTTGATACAAGCCGTTAATAGCAAAAAAGCGCCGATAATTGCCAAACCGTACAACTGTTTCTTCGGCATAGTCTTGTTTGCAAAATTGCCTAGATTTTCGTTATAATGAATATCGCTTAACGCTTGTATGCCATTTTCTTCCTTAAACCCTAAGTCTTTATGGAAATATTTTTCTGAGAATTTAGGCAAAATACTACCCACTTCTTCAATTGAAACACCCTTCTTTAACATGAAATAGCATTCATCGTTTGATGATGTAGATCCCCATTCTTTAAAATTAGGTCCGTTATAGTTTTTAAAAGTTTGATAAGAAACCACAATACCTAATGGAAAAGAGGTATTATCGGGCATTTCTTGTAAAATACCCGTTATGGTGAAGTTCTCTCTATTTTGAAAATTTATGGTTTTACCAAGCGCTTTATTCCAATCGCCAAAAAGTTTTGTAGCCATATCTTTTGATAAAACGGCTGTGTTAGGTTGGCTTAACGATTGAACGGGGTTTCCTTGTAACCACTCGAAACTCATAATTTGAAAAAACTCAGGTTCTGCATAAAAAATATCTTCCAGGCTCTTTATCTTTTCTTTGCCGGCCTCGTCTTTCACTTTTATAATTCCACCATCTTGACGGATAGCCCCAACTTTTTCTATTTGATTTTTGAAATCATTTCTTAATGCTGCAGGCGCTGGTTGTGGTACGCCTTGCGATTCTTCAAATCCATCAGCAGTAGTCCAATTAGTGGTTAAACGATAGATTCTATCTTCATTTTTAAAGCCCTCATCAAAGCTCATTTGATAACGGATAAAAATAAAAATCAGAATACAACTCGCCATCCCAATGGATAAGCCAAGAACATTTATAAATGTGTAACCCTTGTTTTTCCAAAGGTTTCGCCAGGCGATTTTTAAGTTTAATTTCAACATCTTTGTAGTATCAAGTATTTAGTATCAAGAGCGAAAAGCAGAAAGGCTAAAGCTCATATAAAGCGCTTTAAGCTTTGGTCTTTTAGCTTTCAGCTTTTTATTCATATTTTAAAGCATCAACAGGGTTAGATTTTGCCGTTTTATAAGCTTGAAAACTCACCGTAATTAAAGCCAACAATAATGTACCAACTGCAGCAAGAGCCATAATCCACCAGCTAATATTGGTATGAAATTCGAAATTATTAAGCCATTTATTCATTGCATAATAACTTATCGGAATGGCGATTACAATCGCTACAGCAATCATTTTAATAAAGGAGAATGAAAGCAACTGCATCAAATTTGCAACCGAAGCACCTAAAACTTTACGTACACCAAATTCTTTTGTCCGCTGCTCAGCGCTGTAAGCCACCAATCCGAATAAGCCTAAACAAGAAACAAAAATTGCTAAGCCACCAAAGAGATTAGAAAGAATGCCTAAAGTTTTTTCTGATTTATACTTTTCGAGGTATACAGTATTTAGAAAATTAATTTCGACAGGATAAGCTGGATTTATAGCTTTTGTAATTCTGTTAATCGTTTCAATATTACTTTGCGTGCTGTTCGAATTATTTAGGCGCATGGTTATTGCACCAGTTTGAGCTGCATTTAAAAAAACAACTTGTGGATTATTGGATTTGTATGGAGAATCCCAAACATAATCATCAAAAACCCCTATGATAAATGCCTCTGAACCAAAAATCTTCACTTTTTTTCCAATGGGATTTTTATAGCCGAAAACTTTTACAGCAGAAGCGCTCACCATGACTCCACTCGTATCCGAAGCAAAGCTTTTTGAAAAATCTCTCCCTTGTAATAATTTTATCCCATTGGTTTTTATGAAATCGTAGGTTGTAGCAACCTGATTAAACATCACCGTATTTTGGGGCGAAGTCATTCCGTCCCAAGCTACATCCATAAAGTTTCGACTACGGTGCGAAAGACCAATCGACGATTGATACATTGAAGTAACTGCTCCCGATTTTAGCATTTCTGCTTTAAATAATTCGTATTTCGTTTTTAATTCGCCGTCTTGAGGAATTTCGACTAAAGCATTTACATCAAAACCAACTGGCTTATTTTTAATGTATTGAATTTGTTTGTAGATAACCAAAGTGGAAATAATCAGAATTATTGCGAAACAAAATTGCCCAACAACCAGCACTTGTCTTAGGCTAATTGATAGTAACCCCTTAGAACTGATTTTTCTTTTTAACGTTTGAATTGGGTTAAATGATGACAAATAAAATGCTGGATAACTACCTGCAATTAAACCTGTGGCCATTACAATTCCTAAAATCCCTATCCAACTGGCCGCATTAAAATACGTAATACCTAAATTAATATTTAATAATTGGTTAAATGCTGGCAGGCAGATTTCTAATAATGCAATGGCTAAAACCACAGCCACCAAAGTAAGCACCATCGATTCGGTTAAAAATTGAAATATTAACGAAGTACGATTTGCACCAATTGTTTTTTTAATTCCTACTTCTTTAGCTCTCTTTTCTGATTTGGCAGTTGCCATGTTCATAAAATTGATGCAGGCAATTAATAAAATTCCAAAAGCTAAACCCATAAAAAGCCAGATTTGCTCTATATCGCCACCTGCATTTTTGCCGTTTTCAAACTTTCCGTAAAGATGTAATTTGCTCGATTGATATAAAAAATGTGGCTGCGATTGTTGATTTTGAACGGTATTTGCCTTTACTAAAGCTTCAACCTTACGATTAACTAAATCAATATTTGCATTTGGGTCGATCGAAACCATGGTTACAAAACTGTAATTATTCCAGTTTATGTTTTTTGCACTGGCATCAACAATTTCGTAAAATGACCATGGCATTAAAAAATCGAAACGATTAGAACTGTTTTCGGGTAAATCTTTAATTACACCTGTAATGGTTAGATTTTCCTTATCCTGATAGCGAACGGTTTTATTTAACACATCGGCTGTGCCAAATAAGGTTTCTGCTGTGCTTTCTGTTAAAATTACAGATAGTGGACTGCTTAATGCCGTTTTTTCATCACCAGAGATGAATTGATAATCATACATTTTAAGAATATCAGGCTCTGCGAATTTCGAATCTTTTTTATAGCTATTTTGTCCGTTTGCAATTAGGCTCTTTGTACCATAATTCATTCGGGCAACGTATTTCACCTCTGGTATATTTTGTTTTAAAAGTGGGCCTAATGCGGTAGTAGAAGCACTAAAAGTGCCCGCAATTTTATTTCCCTCACCTGGAATATTTGTCATTACGGAATAAACATTTTTCCAATTTCTGGCTTGCTTATCGAAATTCCATTCGTATGAAACGTATAACAGCAACATCAAACAGGCTGCAAGCCCAATTGCCAAACCAATAACATTGATAAAAGAAGAAGTTTTATTCTTCCAAAGGTTTCGCAAAGCGATTTTTAGGTTTAATTTGAACATTTTTAGAGTATCAAGTATTGAGTATCAAGAGCTGAAAGCGAAAAGCAGAAAGACTAAAGCACCATTCAAATCTCTTTTGGCTTTGGTCTTTCAGCTTAAACTATTCGTATTTAAGTGCATCAACAGGATTAGCTTTTACCGCTTTTTTAGCCTGAATGCTCACAGTTATTATGGTTAATAAAATGGTAATTACGCCGCTTGCTAAAAATGGTCTTATCGATAAATCGATTCGGTAAGCAAAGGTTTCGAGCCACATTTTGGTTAAAATATAAGCCATCGGCCACGAAATAAGATTGGCCAAAACCACCATTATAAAAAACGAACGGTTAATGAGTTTAAAAATTTGAACATCACTTGCACCCAATATTTTACGAACCGCAATTTCTTTTATTCTGCCACTGGTAATGTATTTAGCAAAGGCAAACAAACCTAAAATAGCAATGAAAATGGTTAACAAAGCCGCAGCAAAAAACACGGATTGCAATTGCTCTTGCTTTTTAAATAGTTTACCATACAAGTCATCTAAAAATTCATATCGAAAATCTTCACCATCTTTTGGATTAATGTTAATCCATTGTGATTTCAAAGTTGCTATGACTTCGGTCATTTTACTTTCATCAACTTTAATCATGATTTGAGTTTTATAATTCCCGCATGAATTTTTAATAGCATAAATAGTTGGCTGAACGGCGCTTTCAAAGCCCTGAGCTTTAAAATCTTTAATTACTCCAACAATTTTATAATCCATATTGCAACCTCTTATCGTTTGCCCTACGGGATTTTTAATTCCGTATTTTGCAACAGCACTTTCATTAATTATGGCAGAATTAGCCGTATCGGTTTTAAAAGAACCAGAGAAAAAACGCCCATCATTTAACTTGATATCAAGCGTTTCAAAATAATCGAAATTAACATCTATAAAATCAATATTGGCCTCCACACCGTTAACAGTATAGCCATTTGAACCATTTTCTGCGCCATTTGGAATATCAGTAGCTACCGTAGCAGACTTAATTCCAGGGATTTTCAAGAGCCTCTCTCTTACTGGTTCAAAAACCTCCGGCTTATTAAAAAGCGCTATATTTTTTATGTAAACCACTTGATTAGCCGAAAAACCTAAATCCTGGCTCCGCATATATTTCAATTGAGAATTGATAATGAATAATCCAATAATGAAAATAACTGCTACGCTAAATTGAAAAACTAACAGACCATTACGTAACCATGAGCTTTGCTTACTTGTAGAAAAATTGCCCTTTAGTACGAGTGAAGGTTTAAAACCAGATAAAACCATTGCTGGATAAATACCTGCAATTAATGTAATTGACAATAAAACTAAAGGCAACTGCCAAAATAAATGGTTATCAATATGCCAAATAGATAAATTAAGTTGAAAAAGGTTATTGAAATTGGGCAAAATTAATTCCGCTAAAATTAAAGCCAAAATTGTTGCAGCAAAGCACTGCATAAAAATTTCAACCAAAAACTGCGATGTTAACTGGAAACGATAAGCACCCATTACTTTTTTAACGCCAACTTCCTTAGCTCTTTTAGTAGCTTGAGCAATACTCAAATTTGTAAAATTGATGCAAGCGATAACCAAAATTAAAATTCCCAAAACGGATAGGGCAATTAATATTTTGTAAGGCGCATCGTTACCTGCTTTTGGCCTTAAATGTAGATTAGAAAGTGGGTCTAAAAATGTAGATACGTTTTTGATTTCTTCTATCGTTTTTTTATCGGTTTCGCCTTTTAAAAGTTCAGCTCTATACAAATTGGTTATTTTTTGTTCGAGATTGGCAATATCAGCTCCTGGTTTTACCTGAATATATGTCGTGTAGTTATTGTAGCCATAATTCTCTCCTTTTCCTAATTCATTTCGGATAGAAATTCCATCAAAAATTATGTTCGAATGCAAATCTTTTTTTATCCCTCCGTCGATTCTACTTGTTATACCAGAGTTGCTAGGCCCAATACCCACCATTTCAGGTTTATTGTCTTTCTTATTTGGAAATAGAGTTTTCATATTTTCACTACTTAAATAAGAAAGTCCTTCAACATCTCCGGCAGGTTTTTCTAATCCATTATTTGGTTTAAGATTGAGAATCTTTGCAGCATTATAATCTGCCTGCATAAAGTTTTTGGCAAAAACGGTGTTTTTATCCTTTTTCATGACCAATTCAAAAAAGCCACCTTTAGTAATCCCTGCTAATTCAACCTCAGGAAAATTTTGCTTGATGGCTTTTGCGAAAGGCGGCGATGTGTAGTTGGTTTTAAATTCTGGATAAATTCTGCCTACAACGTAAATATTTTCATAATTCGGGTTCGACTTATCAAAACTGGTTTCGTAGGTAAAATACATCGTTACCAAAATAAAAGCAGCTAATGCAATAGCCAAACCACCAACATTAATAGCTGTAATCCCTCTGTTTTTCCAAAGGTTACGCAAAGCGATTTTTAAGTTTAATTTGAACATGGTAGTATCAAGTATTTAGTATCAAGAGCTGAAAGCGAAAAGCTCCTTGCAAATCGCTTTCAGCTTTGATCTTTAAGCTTTCTGCTTTTTATTCGTATTTCAATGCATCAACAGGGTTCGCTTTCGCCACTTTTACCGATTGAATGCTTACAGTTAAAACTGCAATAATTACCGATATGCTGGCTGCTGCGATAAATGGTAGTGCAGAAATTGATATTCGATATTCAAAAGCAGAAAGCCATTTATTTATAATTACATATGCCAAGGGAAATGCGATTACATTAGCTATAGCCACTAGTTTTATAAAATCTTTATTTAAAAGTGTAAGGATATTTGCAGTGCTTGCACCCAAAACTTTACGAATACTGATTTCTTTTTTACGCTGCTCTGCCATGAAAAGCGCTAAGCCCAACAAACCCAGGCAAGAAATAAAAATCGCAAAACCACCAAACCAGTTAGATAGTGTACCTAATAGTTTTTCATCCTGAAATTTTACTTCGAAAGATTCGTTTACGAAAACGCGTTTAACAGGATAATTAGGCTCCATTTCTTTTACCAGTTCATCAATTTTTGTTAAGGAAGAACTTATATTTTGATTAGGATTTAAACGAGCTAATATCACATTGGCGTTATCATTGGTTCTTAAATGGAAAATCATAGGTGCTACTTTTTGGTAAGCACTTTCTACCACGAAATCCTTAACTGTACCAACAATATTTAACTTAAATCCCCAGAAAGTAATTACTTTTCCAATTGGATTTTTTAAGCCCATCATTTTTATAGCAGCCTCATTAAGCATTACATTACTCGTATCAGTAGGGAATTTCGGAGAAAATTCTCTACCGCTGGTTAAAGATGTTCCCATGGTTTCAATAAAATCGTAACCTATCCCTCTATGATTAAATGAAATATTTTCATTGGGATTTTTTCCCTCCCACTGCACATCAGTTGTATTATTTCCGCCCTCGGTTACATCCGAACTAAAAAAGGTAACATTAGTGGCTGCGCCAGATTTTATCAGTTGAGTTTTAAGCAATTCAAGTTTACCTTCATCACGCATTTTACCTTCAACCTTTATTTGAATTAAGTTAGATTGGTCATACCCAATTGGTTTATTTTTAACATAGGTAAGTTGTTGGTAAATTACTGCTGTACAAATAATTAGGCAAGCAGCAAAAACAAATTGGCCCACAACCAATACTTTGCGTACCGAAACGGATGAATCGGTTTTTATTTTGAAACCTTTTAATACTTTAACAGGCTCAAAAGAAGAAAGATATAAAGCCGGGTAACTGCCGGCAATTAAACCGGTAAATGTCATCAAAGCGAAAAGCCCAATCCAGAAATTAATGTTTCTGTAATCAATTAGCAATTTGATATTTAATAAATTATTGAAATAAGGTAAACTCACCTCAACCAAAATAAAGGCTAAAACCGTTGAAATAAATGTAATCAGCAGCGATTCTAAAAAAAACTGACTGATTAGCGATTTCCGTGTTGAGCCAATTGCTTTACGAATACCATCTTCTTTTGCTCTACGTTCAGAACGGGCAGTTGATAAATTCATGAAGTTAACACAGGCGATTAACAAAATGCAAAAGGCAAGCAACAAAAATATTTTAAGCTGGTCTATTTTGCCGCCTACCGATTTACCATTCTCAAAATCGGCGTACAAATGCCATTTAGTTAATGGATGAAGACTTGCAACGGCCAAATTATCTTTCTGATTGCGTTTGTAAATGTCTGTCATCATTGCTTTTGCCGCCGGAAAGAAATTATTATCCTTAAGCTGAACAACCGTTAAGCACATATTATTACCCCAGTTATTCTCTTTTACCCAAGTTTCTCTTTTCTCGAACAAAGCCCAAGGCATGATACAATCGAAAATGATACTGCTATTCGCTGGTACATCTTCAATTATTGCTTCAACTTTTAAAACATCCTCATTTTCTAATTTTACGGTTTTATTAATCGGGTCTTCGTTACCAAATAATTTTTCGGCAAAAGATTTTGTTAGGATAATAGAATTAAGGTTTTTTAAAACTTGTGCAGGATTGCCTTTAATAAATTTATAATCGAATACTTTAATAAATTTATCATCTGCAAAAACCGCCTTACTACCCAATTTATTATCGCCAACGGTAATTAATTGCGGTTTTGGATAAGTTGAACGCGATGCATACTTAACGCCAGGAATTTTTTCTTGCACTTCTTTTGCCATCACATTCGGGGTCCAAGGCCAGCTAAGTGTTTTACCATTTGCAACTACACTTTGATAAATCACATAGGTTTTATCATTATTGGCAAATTGCTTGTCGTAACTCCACTCGTAAGCAATATATAAAAGCAAAATCATACAGCTAGCTAAACCAATGGCCAAGCCACCAATGTTTATTAGTGAAAATCCTTTATTTTTCCAAAGGTTTCGCAAAGCGATTTTTAAGTTGAGTTTGAACATTTTATTAAGGTTGAAGGTTGAGGGTAAAAGGTTGAGGGTTTGGGCGTTTTAACCTTACGCCTTAAACCTTCTACCCTTTAACCTTTTTCGCCTAACCCGAATCTTCCCATCCAGGAAGATATCGGTTGGCTTATCATTAACTAAAACTAAATTCTTTTTCATTTAGACTTTTGCCTCTTATTCTCCTCCCTTTCGGGAAGGTTGGGCGGGGCTCTATATCAATTCCTCATTTCTACTTTTGTTTATCTTTTCAGAAATCACATGCCCATCTTTCAGGTTAATGATTCTGTTGGAGAAACTTGCATCATGACTGGAGTGTGTTACCATTACGATGGTGGTTCCGGTTTCGTTTAACTCGCAAAGTAATTCCATTACTTCGTTACCATGAGAGCTATCTAAGTTACCGGTTGGCTCATCGGCTAAAACCAATTTTGGTTTAGTAACCAAAGCCCTGGCAACGGCAACACGCTGCTGCTGACCACCAGAAAGTTGCTGTGGAAAGTGCCCGCTACGATTAACGATGTTCATTCTTTCGATAATTTCGTTAACCAGTTTTTTACGCTCTCCTGTAGGAATTTTATTGTAAATTAATGGTAATTCTATGTTTTCGAAAACGGTTAACTCATCTATTAAGTTAAAATTCTGGAAAACGAAACCCATATTTCTTTTACGGAAATTGGAACGCTCTCTATCATTTAAAGTTAAAAGTTCGGTGTCGATAAACTTGTAACTTCCGCTTTCGGGTTTATCTAATAAACCCATTACGTTTAATAGAGTAGATTTTCCGCAACCCGATGGTCCCATGATGGAAACGAATTCGCCTTCTTTTACATGAAGATTAATTCCATTAAGTGCAGTAGTTTCTACTTCTTCGGTTTTGTAAACTTTTTCTAAGTTTTCTATTTTAATCATGAAGCGATTTATTTGATAGTAAGTTTGATATTATTGGTTTGTGCCTTTTTTAGTTCGACTTCAAAATCCTTTTTCCCAAGTTTTTTATGATAGATTTTAAATTTATAAACACCAGGCTGTAATTGTATTTCAGTAGAATCGGTTTTTAATTCTATGCTAAACTTTAGTTTACCATCTTGAACCAATTCAATTTTTTCCAGCAGAGATAAATCTCCAGTCGTCGTAAATTTAGCTTTAGCAAAATTTGCATCAGCATTCTTTACCGATTTGCTATAAATATTCATTTCATAGCTTACACCATTTTTTGTATCCATCCAATTAGCTCCTTTTTAAAAATGCTTTGTGAATACGCTAAAAACGAGATACAAACTAGGGCCGTTGTTATTAAAATTTTATTCATGTTATTTATTGATTTCTACTTGGTCGTACTGATTAAATTGGTCGTAAGAAGAGGTGATTACTTCATCGCCTTTGGCCAAACCATCCAATATTTCGTAATACAGGTAATTTTTTCTTCCGATTTTAACGTTTTTCTTAATTGCTTTACCATTGCTTACCACAAATACCCACGAGCCTCCTGTACTTTGGAAAAACTGACCTTGAGCCAGCAGCAATGATTTACTGTTATCAGATAAAGTTAATTTGGTTTGTAGCGATAAACCGCGACGCAAACCCTCTGGCGCTGGCCCTTTAAAAACCATTTCTACCTGAAACTGACCAGCAGTAACCTCTGGGATGACCTTGCTAACTGTTAAATTGTATGTTTTACCATTGAATTCGCAACTTGCGGTTTGTCCCTCTTTTACACGATTGATATAATATTCATCAACACCAGCCTGCAATTTGTAACCTTGTAAAACATCAATTTTACCAATCATCTCATTGGAATTGTAAGATTTTCCAATTACCGGGTCGTAAGAAGAAAGCTTACCAGAAACTGGCGCTTTTATCGTCATGTTTTCAATGTTTTTACGAATCATTTCCAAACTCTCGTTCATTTGTCCCATCGATTGGTCGATTTGAGAAAGTTGCATTTTACGGCTTTGGTTTTCCTGCTTAATCGCCTGACGAACAATTTTTAATTTACCCTGATAATATTCGTAATCCTGACTCGATTTATTAAATTCTTGAAGAGTAATTACTTTTTTTGCAAAGAGCGAACTATCTAAATGATATTGGCGAGATGCGGTTCTTAAACTATTCTCAACATCCAAAACATCCTGATTTAAAACCCTTTGATTTTGCTCTAAATCCAATCTCGATTTACGCAACTGATTAATTTGTTCGGTTGCAGCCGTTTGGCTGGAGGTATAACTCAACATCGCATTTGAGTTAGAGATTCTTAATAGAGGTGTTCCTTTCACAACAGATGCACCATTTTCAGTAAAAATTTCAGCAACCGTACCGCCCTCCGATGAACTTACAATAACCGAAGTTAAGGGAACAACACTGGCGTTTAATAAAACTACATCTTCAAAATCGCCATATTCTACTTTGCTAATGGTTAATTTCTCTGCATCGGCACTATATGTTTTCTTTAGCGATAAAGTGTAGCCATAAATTACAACTGCTACAAAAGCAATCGCTCCTCCTATTATAATTAAGGTTTTAGTGCTAAATCTTTTCTTCTCTATTTTCTTATCCATTGTTCGGTTGTACTGTTTGGTTTGCTTAATAACCAAGCTTGTGCCAAAGCTAAAAAATACAATTAAAAACCTAATAATCAATACCTTAAAAGTTTTAACAATTTTATTATGTTCATTATCGAACAGTTTATGTGCGAGAGCGGACAGTTTAGTTAAATTTACCCCCAGCCCCCTAAAGAGGAAGCTAAAAGCATGGTGGACTTGCAGGGCGATTATTAAAAGGTAAAATCAAATCTTCACAATCTGCGATTATTTTACACCTTGCAATAACTTTAATTTACTAATAAATTAGATACTTTCTATGAACGATAAAACGGGAAAGCCCCCTTTAGGGGATTGGGGGTTAAACGCCACAGTTTTAATTATCGATGACGACGACGACATTCTTTTGAGTGCCCGTTTGTTTTTGAAACAACAAGTTAAGCAGGTTATTACCTGTAAATCGCCAAAAGAGATTAATGTTCTATTGAGTAAAAATGAGGTTGACATTATCTTGCTGGATATGAATTACCAAAAAGGAGCTAGCGATGGCAGAGAGGGATTATACTGGTTGGAACATATTTTATCTATCGATAAAGATTATGTAGTTATTTTAATGACTGCTTTCGGAAATGTAGAACTGGCAGTTAAGGCCATTAAAACTGGCGCAACAGATTTTATCCTAAAACCATGGGAAAACGAAAAGCTTTTTGCTACCATTTCAGCTGCATCAAAACTGCGAGAATCGAATAGAAAAGTTAAAAAATTAGAGAAAATTCATTCTTCCTTGCAAAAAGACATGACTCGTGGTTTTGAGCATATTGTTGGTAAGGCAGAAGGAATAAAGCAACTTCAAAACACTTTGTTAAAGGTTGCTCCAACCGATGCGAACGTTTTAATCTTAGGCGAAAACGGAACTGGAAAACAGGTTTTTGCTTATGAAATTCATGGAAATTCGCAAAGAAAGAACCAGGTTTTTATGCATGTTGATTTGGGTTCATTAAATGAGAATTTATTTGAAAGCGAACTCTTCGGCTATGCAAAAGGTGCATTTACCGATGCAAAAGAAGATAAACCTGGTCGTTTTGAATTGGCTGATGGCGGAAGTATATTTTTAGATGAGATCGGAAATTTAACCCCACCGTTACAAGCAAAGCTTTTAAGCGTTTTGCAAAACAGAACGGTAACTCGTTTGGGTGAAAGCAAGGAAAGAAAAGTTAATGTTCGTTTAATCACAGCCACCAATATGCCTTTAAACGAAATGGTGGCTAAAAACACTTTCCGCCAGGATTTACTTTTCCGCATTAATACGGTTGAACTTTTATTACCACCGTTACGAAAACGAGGTACAGATATTTTACTTTTAGCTAATCATTTTATGCAGGTTTTTAGTTCGAAATATCATAAAGAAAGCAGAAGTTTAAGCACCAAAGCAGAAGATGTACTTTTGAACTATAAATGGCCTGGAAACGTTCGTGAGTTACAGCATGTTTTGGAACGTGCTGTGATTATGAGTGATAGCAATGAAATTACAGAAGAAGATTTGCAGTTAAGCCCGCAGCGATTTGCACAAAATAATTCTATGCCCGATGAAATGGCCCTTGGAGATATGGAAAAAATGATGGTACAAAAAGCTATCGATAAACACAAAGGAAATATATCAAAAGCTGCAGCAGAATTAGGTTTAACCCGGGCGGCTTTATACAGGAGAATTGAGAAATTTGGAATTTAATTAAGGTGTATGGTAGAAGGCGAAAGGTTTAATTCGCAAACAAACCCTCCGCCTTTTAACCCTAAACCTTCAAGCCTTAACAATGTTTTACAAACGCTTTACTTTTCGTTTAATATTTAGATTGCTGGTTATCAATTTACTAGCCTATCTCCTGTTTTATTTAATTCGAAACACGCAACTTTGGTTTACCATTATTGGGGTAAGTTTAATTCTGTTAGGCACAATAATTTCGCTCTACTACTATATTAATGACATCCGTTCAGATATTAAACGCTTTATTTTAGCGGTTAAAACTCGCGACCATACACTAAACTTCAAAAATAAAGCTACAAAAGGAAGTTTCCCTGAATTGTATGAATCTTTTGGCGATATTCTGTTAGTTCATAAGCAAATTCGGCTAGAGCAAGAGGCCATATTTCAATTGATTAAGACCATTTTAGAACAGGTTCCCGTTGGCGTAATTGTAATTAACAACACTGCAAATGAAAACGAAAACGAAGAAATTGCTTTCTTTAATCAAGCGGCATCCAATCTTTTAGGCGTACCCGCATACAAATATTGGCATCGTTTAAAGCAACATTTACCTGAATTTGCTAATGAAATTGAACAGATATCCTCTGGAGGAAAAAGATTTTTGGAGCTTAAAATTCAGGAGAAGCTCATCCAACTTTCTACTGAAGTTATTCCATTAAATCTTTATGGTAAAAACTACACAATTATCAGTTTCCAAAATATTAAGGATGAAATTGAACAAAAAGAGACAGAAGCCTGGAATCGGTTAATTGGCGTTATCTCACATGAAATTTTGAATTCTATCACACCAATTAGTTCTTTATCTGATACGATTAATAGCATGGTAACTGATAAGAAAAACCTTGATGTGGATGAAATGGAAGATTTAAAAACGGCATTACAAACCATTAAACGCCGTTCATCAGGACTTTTAGATTTCGTTAAAGATTATCGCCTGATTGCAGAATTGCCAACACCTAGCCTCGAATCGCATACCATTGGCGAGATTTTAAAACACATCAAAGTATTGATGCAGCCTTTTGCAAAAGTTAAAAATGTAGTTTTAGATGTTGAACAAACTTCATCAAAAATTACCGTTCAGCTCGATTTAAAACTAATTGAGCAGGTATTGATTAACCTCATTACAAATAGCATTTACGCTGTTGAAGAAAACGAAATGCCCCATATTTCTGTAAACTATCGTTTGGAAAACACTAAACTCTACATCGATGTAACCGATAATGGAAAAGGCATCGATTCTTCAGACCTAGAAAAGATTTTCGTTCCGTTTTATACCACTCGCAAAAATGGTTCTGGTATTGGTTTAACCATTAGCAGAAATATTATGAAAATGCATCGAGGTAGTATCGAAGTTGTTTCCATACCTAATGAACAGACAACTTTTTCGCTAATGTTTAATTACGTGTAGCATTTGAAATTTTTCTTGTAATAATGCAATGCCGTCATTCTTACGTATGCGGGAATCTTAAAGCTTTAGTTAGGATATATTTTTAAGCTTTCTATAGCATTACGATTTCCGTTTTCAAGGAAATTATGAACTATCAAAATATCTTTCTGTTAATAAATTTCGAAACTTGTTCTAATACAGCACCATCTGCGCTTATCATTTTATCCGTGGTTGATATTTCTAAAAAATCATTTCAATGTTTGTTTTGAAACAAAATTCAAACAAATTATGTTTAAATGGCTTTTATTTATGTGGATACATCAAATACAAGCATGAAAACAGTTATAATATCGAACAGACTACCCGTTAAAATCATCGAAGAAAACAACGAGTACACCTTTATTCCAAGCGAGGGAGGCCTCGCGACGGGCCTTGGAGATGTGTACAAAACAGGCAACTCCATCTGGATTGGCTGGCCAGGAATTGAGGTTCCAGCAGAACGGCAGCAAGAAGTAATAGACAAACTCGAAAAACTTAATCTCTACCCCGTATTTCTAACTCAAGATGAAATAAATTTATACTATGAGGGATTTTCAAATGAAGTTTTATGGCCGGTTTTTCATTACCTCGTTACTTACGCCCATTATGAACAAAGTTACTGGGATTGCTATAAATCTGTAAACGAAAAATTTGCCAAAGCAGCATTAAAAGTACTTTCAGAAAAAGATAAAATATGGATACAAGATTACCAGCTTCTACTTTTATCAGGAATTTTGCGTGATAAACTCCCACAATCAACCATTGGATTTTTTCAGCATATCCCTTTTCCATCTTACGAAATATTCAGATTAATTCCATGGCGAGATGAATTACTGAATGGAATGTTAGGCGCCGATTTAATCGGTTTCCACACCTACGATGATGTTCGTCATTTTTTAAGTACGGCGACCAGATTGCTACCTGTAAACTCGTCGGCAAATGTTTTAAACAGCCATGAAAGACAAATTGTTGTAGAGGCTTTCCCGATGGGAATTGATTTTGAAAAATTCTCAAATCTACCATCTTTTAACGATGTGCAAACAGAAGTAGAATATTTTAAAGCAGGAAAAGAAGATTTAAAAGTAATTCTTTCTATCGACAGATTAGACTATAGCAAGGGGATTTTGGAGCGTTTAAAGGCTTTAGAATTGCTGCTGCAAACCCACCCTGAATATATCGGCAAGATTGGTTTATATATGATTGTGGTTCCATCGAGAGATACCGTTCCACAATACAAAGATTTAAAAGAACAAATTGACCAGTTTGTTGGTAATTTGAACGCTCGTTACCGCTCTATAAATTGGATTCCAGTAAATTATTTCTACCGTTCATTTCCTATCGAAGTTTTATCGGCACTTTATTCTACCGCTGATATTTGTTTGGTCACGCCTATGCGTGATGGTATGAATCTGGTGAGCAAAGAATACGTGGCCAGTAGAAATAATAACGATGGCGTACTTATTTTAAGTGAAATGGCTGGCGCATCGAAAGAATTAACAGACGCCCTAATTGTTAACCCAAATAACATGGGTGATATTATGGAGGCTATTGTTGTGGCCCTAAAAATGCCTTTGGAAGAGCAACAAACTCGTATGAAAGCCATGCGGGAAATTGTAGAAAAATTCAATGTTAAACATTGGGTTAATAATTTTATTTTAAGACTAAACGAAGTGAAAGATTCTCAAAATTCATTACTTACCAAACACGCAGTTAATTTAATAAACGAAAACATTATTGAAAGATATCACGAAACCTCCAATCGAGTGTTATTTTTAGATTACGACGGAACTTTAGTTGATTTTGCTGGAAATATTGATGATGCATCACCAGATGAAGAACTGTATAGTTTAATTGAAAAGTTAACTACTGATGAAAAAAATAGCGTTGTAATTATAAGTGGAAGAAGAAACGAAACTTTAGAAAACTGGTTCGGGCATTTAAAAGTAGATTTAATTGCAGAACATGGTGCTTGGCAGAAAACACATGGCGATAAATGGAATTGCCTACCACTCCTCACCGACCAATGGAAACAGGAAATGAAGGCCATTTTAGAAACTTATACGGATAGAACACCAGGTTCTTTCATAGAAGAAAAAAGTTATTCTTTAGTTTGGCATTATCGCAAAGCTGAAGAAGGCTTGGGAGATTTAAGAGCAAACGAAATTATAAGCCATCTAAAAATTTTAGCAGCAGATAAAGGATTACAACTAATGCCTGGCAATAAAGTTATCGAATTTAAAAACATGGAAGTGAATAAAGGAAAAGCTGCTTTAAATTGGCTTTATAATAAAAATCCTGATTTTATTTTAGCACTTGGCGATGACCATACCGACGAAGATATTTTTAGAGCTTTACCAAATGATGCTTTTACAATAAAAGTTGGCAACCATATTTCTGAGGCAAAATATTATTTAAATGATTATAAAGAAGTAAGGAAGTTACTTTGGAATTTGGTAAAAGAAGAAATTATCGTAAAGTAATGTTTCTGAAAGCTTATCGGCAAATGTTAATATTTTACATCTAAAGAACCCAATTCCATGGTCTGTGTCTTCACAGAATATTATAATTCTTTCAATTAATTTTCAATCTGTAAAACAGAAAGAGATGGTAAATTAATTAGGCCGTATAACAAATTAATAGATATTTATCATTTTGAGCTTGTCGAAGAACCTTTTACTACAAAGACATTTCAACAAGCTCAATATGACAAGTTTTAACAAATCCGAAAGAAATAATCTACAAAAATATTGGTCTATCTAATTTAATTGCAATGCGATAAGCCGCATTCATTAAACCAACATGACTATAAGCCTGTGGGAAATTCCCCCACTGACTACCCGTTTTAGCATCAACATCTTCGCTAAAAAGCAATAAATGGTTACAGTACTTAATGATATGTTCAAATTCTTTAATCGCTTCATCGACCCTGCCTACGCAAGCTAAAGCCTCTACATACCAAAAAGCACAAATCAAAAATGTTGTTTTTGGCTTACCGAAATCGTCGGCATGTAAATAGCGATAGAATAAGCCATCTTCAGTTTTGAGTTCTTTTTCCAATGCAATTAAATGGTCTTTTGCTCTATCAGATGCCGAGTCTAAATAGCCCATCATTATTAATTGCAAAGTACTCGCATCCAAGTACGGACTATCAACTGCATTCGTATAAACTTTCCTTTCGGGGTCGTAACAAGCTTCTATATGTGCTGCCGCTTTATCAATTAAAATCTGTGCACGTTCTTCAAAATCTTTAGACCCAATAGTTTTAGCCATTTTTAAAGCCGCCTGAGCACCTGCCCATTGAAACAAATTACTGTAGCAATGCATGTTGGCAATATTTCTAAATTCCCAAATTCCCGCATCTTTTTCATCAATTGTTCTTTCAATTTTTGATAAAACACTTTCAATCCATTTTACTGAATCGCTACGCTCCGAAAACACGAAACGATGGTCGGTGTAAAGCGGTAACATCGAAGTTAAAACCTGACCATAAATATCATTCTGAATATGCTCATAAGCCTGATTACCAACTCTAACTGGCTGTTCACCCAAATATCCCTCTAAATGATCTAAAGTTTTTTCGGTAATTTCACGCTCACCAGCAATGCCATAAAGCGGTTGATAACGTGTATCTTCATTATGAGAAATATCAGATAAGTAATTAAAATACTTCTCCATTTCTTCAAAATGACCGATATGATTTAATGAGGTAAGTACATAATGAGAATCCCGTAACCAGCAATAACGGTAATCCCAATTTCTTGTACTGCCAGGTGATTCTGGCAAACTCGTTGTACTTGCAGCGATTATTGCCCCAGTATCTTCATATTGATGGATTTTTAAAACCAAAGCAGAACGAATTACAAAAGGTTGATAAAAACCAGCAATGGATGAATGTTTAATCCATAAACGCCAATAACCAATCGTTTCGCGAAGAAAATTCTCGGCAGTGCTAATTATAGGCGCCTCCAAATTCTGACCATAAGTCATGATTAGATATTTTACCTCATTCAATACAAAGGCTTTTTCATCGAGAATGTATGTTGTTGAAATGTTCGTGCTTAGTCTAATGTTTTCATCACATCCAGAATAATCGATGTGATTACTGCCTCTGCTTGCTCGCATTTTACCTTGGCCATAATCGCAAACGGGTTCACATTTAATAGTAATTCTCGGATTTCCATCTAATGGTTCTATTTTTCTGATGAACATTAAAGGCTTAAAATATCTTTCGTAAAGGCGAAAACGTGGCGCAAAATCGGTGATGCGATATTTACCATCTTCAGCGGTAATTTCTGTTCTTAAAACGTTGGTATTTTCGATATAATACTGCGTTGAAGAATATTCGCCTTGTGGTAAAATTGAAAATTCGCCACCTTTTTTCTTGTCCAGCAAACTTCCAAAAACGAAAGGGCTATCAAAACGTGGCCAGCAAAGCCACGATATATCTGTATTTTTATTTACATGCGCCAAAAAAGCACAGTTTCCTATTATTCCGGTTTGATAAAGGTGTTGTTCAGCCATAAGCTATTTTTATGTATATATAAATTAACAAGCCTATGCCTAAAATGTTGGAAAGAATGTGAAAAAGCTATAATTATGAATTTCAGATTAGGTATTTTAACTGGAGCAAACCATTGTTTGTAAGCCTGATGGAAATTTTTCGATTAAACCATAGGGTTTCAAAAACCTTATAGGTTTGATTTGATAGGGTGGCGCACAAAAAAACCAGTCCCAAAAAAATGGAACTGGCCTTAGTTAATGATAATGATTATCTTAGATTACGGTTCCGCTTTGTAAAACAGCACCCTTTTTAACTACAACGATACCATCTTTAACAGCATAGGTTTCGAAATCGCCATCTTCTAAATGCGAACCGCCATTAATTTTTACATCGTTACCAATGCGGCAGTTTTTATCAATTATGGCATTGTTAATGTAACACCTGTCGCCGATACCAATTAGCGCATTTCCTTTGCTCGTTTCAGATTGAATTTCCTCTAAAGTTTGATAACGGTCACTACCCATAATATAAGCATTAGTTACCACAGTATGTTTGCCAATACGGGCACGAATACCTAAAACAGCATGTTCTACCCTACTCGCTTGCACAATACAGCCTTCGGCAATAATCGCCTTTTCTAAAGTTGTGCCCGAAATTTTCGATGGTGGCAACATCCTTGCTCTTGTAAAAATGGTGTGGTTACTATCAAACATATTGAACTTAGGAATTTCATCTGTTAAGCCTAAGTTAGCCTCAAAAAACGATGAAATGTTACCAATATCCGTCCAATAACCTTCGTATTGATAGCTTAAAACTCTACTATTCTCAATTGCTCTTGGTAAAATTTCTTTACCGAAATCTTTTTCCTCTTCGTTTTCATTCAGAATATTAATTAAATATTCACGATTAAAAACGTAGATACCCATCGATGCTAAGAAGTTACGCCCCTCACTTTGCATTTCCTCGCCAGTATCAGAAACCCAATCCTCTAAACCCGTTTTAGGTTTTTCAGTAAATGAGGTAATCATGTTATCCTCATCAGCCTTTAAAATACCGAAATCAGTTGCATCTTTCGCCGTAACCGGGATAGTTGCGATGGTAATTTCTGCATTAGCTTCAATGTGTTTTTCAATCATTTCCTTAAAATCCATCTGGTACAATTGGTCTCCGGAAAGAATTAAGATGTAATCAAACTCATGAGAAACAATGTGGTGCATACATTGTCGCACCGCATCTGCAGTTCCTTGAAACCAACCAGCGTTTTGAACTGTCTGCTCAGCTGCAAGAATATCAACAAAAGCCGTACTAAAATGGCTAAAGTGATAGGTGTTTTTAATGTGTTTATTTAGGGATGCCGAATTAAACTGTGTCAGCACAAACATACGGTGGATGCCAGAATTAAGGCAATTTGAAATTGGGATGTCTACCAACCGATACTTACCAGCAATTGGAACTGCCGGTTTAGAACGTGTTTGTGTGAGTGGCGATAGTCTAGAGCCCTGGCCACCGCCAAGGATAACGCCTAAAACTTTGTCAATCATGTTTAAGCTTATTTTAATATTTGGTATAATTCTATGTAATTCGTTGCTGCCTTATCCCACGAATGGTCAATCTTCATCATTGTTTTTCTAACAGTTTTAAAAGCTTTTTTATCATTATATAATTCTACAGCTCTATTTATGGCGTGTGTAACATCCCAAATACTGGTTTGGTCGTGACAAATACCGAAGCCACCATCACCAATATCAATTACTGTATCTTTCAAACCACCTACTCTACGTACGATAGGAACTGTTCCATATCGCAAGGCGTAAAGTTGATTCAAGCCACAAGGCTCTACCCTAGATGGCATTAAAAGGAAATCTGCACCTGCATAAATTTCGTGCGAAACTTGTTCGTTGTAACCGATATATGCATTGTATTTTCCTCCGTAAATATCTTTAAGCTGATTTAATCTGCCTTCTACCCAACTATCGCCCGAACCTAAAACCAATACATTTATGCTATCGCCGTGTTGTTGTAAAGCGGTGTAAAAAATATCTGGGAGCAAATCAGCACCTTTTTCATCAACCAATCTGCCTATAAAAGTAAAAAGTGGTTTAGAAGAATCTAATTGAAAAACATCGCAAAGTGCCTTTTTGTTTGCGGCTTTTCCAGTCTCAACTGTTTTTAAATTGTAACTTTTTCCAAGCATGGGGTCTGTTTCCGGATTCCAAACTTCGCTATCAATCCCATTAAGTATACCTACAGACTTCCAACGCTCCTGCCTTAATAAACTTTCCAATCCACGGGCATTATCCATCATTTCATCTAAATAACTAGGCGAAACCGTCGTAACCCGCCAAGCACATTTAATTGCGGCAGCTAAAGGATTAATTGAATCTTCCCATCCTAGCAAACCACCTTTCCATAAATCGAAAGCAGGTAAATAGTATAATTTATCCCAGCCAAACTGGCCTTGGTATTGTGCGTTGTGAATGGTTAAAACAGTAGGAACTTTACTTATTATTTGGTATTTCAGGCAATTTGCAACCATAAACGGAATTAAACCGGTATGGTGATCATGGCAGTGAATTACATCTGGTTGATGCTCCCATTGTGCAATCCAATCTAAAGTAGCAATCTGAAAAGCTACGAAACGCTCGGTATCATCTCCATAACCATAAACATTCGGTCTATCGGTTAATCCTTGAATATGAACTAAGTATAAATCAAAACCCAGTTTATTAGTTTTCTCTTTTAAAATTCTGTATCGAAAATGATTATTGCCGTAATTCGACCAAGCGTCGTAAGCAACTTCAAATTCGCTTTCGCGAATGAATTTTGTATCGTATGCGGGAACAACCACTTTGGCAATGTGGCCTATTTTATTCTGGTATTTCGGTAAAGCCCCAACCACATCAGCTAATCCGCCAACTTTTGCAGCAGGGTAACACTCGGCGCTTATATGTATAATTTCCATCAAATATTTGGTGTAGATAACTTTGTTAAGTTACTAATTGTTTTGTGGTTTGCAAATAATGGAAAAATAAATTTTGAATGATATTTTAAAATTAGGAAGTTAAAGTTTTTGAAAGTGAATGTTCCGTAAGTCGTGGCAATTTTAGTCCTGCTTTTTGCTGCAATTTTTTTGTTAATTCCTAATAATGCTGAGGCAAGAAGCATCTGTTTCATCGTTTGCAGATGCTTCGTACCTCAGAGGTTGCTGCAAACAAAAAAGATTTCCACTTCCATCAGGCTTATTAAACAAAAGCTTGTTTATCACGCGGTGCATTACCGACCCTATTTAAAACTGCAGGATATAAGTAAAAAAAACCGCATGGCTCGCACCTGCGGTTTTTACAACAAAACAAATAAATGTGGTTTAAGTTAATTATTAATATTCTTCAGCAATAATCTCGTAGAAATCTCTGATGGGTTGAAACTGGGGATGCAATGAAACCACATCTCCAAAAACTAATAAAGCCGGAGC
Organism: Pedobacter jamesrossensis; assembly: GCF_042650905.1. Lineage (NCBI taxonomy): Bacteria > Pseudomonadati > Bacteroidota > Sphingobacteriia > Sphingobacteriales > Sphingobacteriaceae > Pedobacter > Pedobacter jamesrossensis. The sequence continues at coordinate 125,298 of NZ_JBHSBY010000022.1, forward strand.
CGTTATTCTTTTATCTTCAACAACTTCTGCAATGGTATCAACAATGCCTACAGCAATTTTTTCATCAGGTGTAGAACCATTTTGAATAACCGCTACAGGTAACAATCCTTTGCTTTCAGCTTGAAAAATAGCTGCAATTTCTTTTACTTTTTCAATTCCGTTAAGTACTACGATTGTCGCCTTAGTTTTTGCGGCGATGAATAAATCTTCAGAAATTTCTCCTTTAGAATTTGTTCCGGTAACTGCCCAAAAGCTTTCGCTTAAATCTTTATAAATCATAGGTATTTTCTGCAAACTTGGCGCACCAGTTGCACTAGAAATACCAGGGATAATTTCAGTTGGAATGCTGTAAGATTCTGCAGCATCAATTTCTTCGTAACCTTTGGCGAAAAAAAATGGGTCGCCACTTTTTAAACGTACAACATGACCGTAGTTTAAAGCGTAATCTACAATCAGCTTATTAACTGCATCTTGCGAAAAATCTTCATCATCGCTACGTTTACCTACGTAAACTTTAGGAATACCATCTGGTGCATGACATAGTAAAGCTTCGTTCACATTTGCATCGTATAAAACAACATCAGCTGTTTTTAATGCTTTAACACCTTTTAAACTAAATAAATCCGGGTCGCCAGGACCGGCACCTATTAATGTAATTTTTGGTTCAATGTTCGCTTTTTCTACTTTACTTAAAATCATGACAGAAAATTTTAGCTCGTTTTTAATCTTATTAATTATTCAAATATACAAAGTCTATAGAAATTGTAGTAATTTATTTTAAAATAATTTTTAGCTTGTATAAAATTGTCATTGCGAGGTACGAAGCAATCTTTTTTAATAGATTGCTTCGTACCTCGCAATGACGACCGCCAAGGTTAAAATTTATTAAACAAAAAAGTATTAGCGAGACGCTAAGAATTAAACTAATGCCCGTCATTTCGACTGGAGTGCAGCGAAATGGAGAAATCTTTTAAGGTAGGTTATAGCAACGTTAAAAGATTTCTCGGCTGCGCTCGAAATGACGATGATAGGTTGAAATTGTAGATAAAAAGCCTTCAGAAGAATGCTAAGATTTAGTATAGAGGATTTATTTCAGCCTACTCAATTCTGCTTAAAATAGTATCCAAGGTCACTTGATATGCTAATCCGTGGTTTCCCCAAAAAAAAAGGTCTGTATAGTTTAGTTTGAAAACCTAATTCATGAGTATTAAATGTAATTCTCGTTCCCTCTATCTTATAAGTACCACGACCCCACGTATCACTTTTAAAATCCCCATTGTTCATTAGAATTAATTTATCACCCTCATTTGGTCCTTCTGGAACCGCAAGAGGAAAATCATAACTATATGATCCTGAAATCAAATTTGCAGTGTAAAAATTGTCATAGCAAAATGAGATAATTAGGATGACAAAAAGAACTGCTAAAACTATTTTAAAATTCATATCATATTAACCTTACTTACAAGGTACTTCTACGAAAGTAAATTTGCCTGCCTCATAATTAATAGGTTTCCCCTTTACGAAATAAGATCTTCCTAAAGTTGTTTCAATTTGGGCTACACCCATAACTAGTTTGCCGTCTTTTTTCAAGAATGCTAATGGATTGGTAAAAGCTTTTGTGGTATCTGTACCTGTGTTAAAGCGATAATCAACTAATAGAGTATCTCCGCTAAACTTACCATCAATTTTACCGTTGTTCTGTGGCTTTTCTCCATATTTAATTAATAAAGAACCAGTAACTTTTCCCGATGCCATTGTTTTGACAATCATGGCAGCACTATCTTTTTCAAAAGATGCGGCATAACAAGTTTGATTAATCACAGAATCTTTAGCTATATCTGCTTTTTTATCGGATTGATTGCAAGCAAAAATAAACGGAACAGCAACAAATGCTAAGTATAAAAAATTTCTTTTCATAATTGGGATTATTAGGTTTCTGATTATAGTATAGTAATGAGATGAAAATTTTAAACTATTTCCATAACAGAATAAATTTACATCAAAATATTATTTTCTGGTGTTAATGCCGGAGGTAAATTCGTTTCATTTAACATATCTCTCATATCTATTTCGATGGTTCTAGAAATATTGGTTATTGGAACATCGTTCGCATTTCCTTCAAACGGGTTACTAGATGCCTCTCCAACTCTATCCAACGAGTTAAATACCCAAGTTAGTAATATTGCAAAAGGAATATTCAGCCAAACCGAATACCCTTCAATTAGAGTACCATTTCCTAATTTATTAAAATCATTTAGTAAACCATAAGGCACCAAAAACACGAATAAATTAAGCATGAAAGTAGCAATTGAAGAAAAATGACGCGGGTAAGGAAAATTTTTAATTCTCTCGGCCTTACCTTGATTATCGTAGAAATTACCAATGGCATTTTGTAATGATTGTAATTGCAAATCTGAAAAACTTCCTATTGCGGCCAATTTATTAATATGGCTCGATTGCAAAGCCATTAACTGTGTGGCTCGATTTTTTTTACCCAAAACATAAGTCAATTCCTCTGGTGAAAGATATTGAGCCAAGACTTCTTCTAGTTTATCTGTTCGTTCGGCATTGTGAAACAGTTTAGCATATTCGGCATTTGCCGCATCTGTCATATTTTCCCATGTTCTTGGTTCCCTTAATTGGAACCGGAGTGCAGTAAGCCAGGCAAAGTGCCGATAAAAGATAATTTTTACTTCTTCCGATTTTTCTTTCGATGCCAGAAAATCTCTAACCATTACACCAAAACTTCGACTCGAATTTATAATTCCCCGTAAATTGTACGAGCCTCCCAGAGCCTGGCATAACTGGCATTATTTTTAAAACCAATGACAAATGAAACTGCTGTACCCAAAAGCGCAATGGGAACCCAGGATATGGAGAGGAAAGTTAGACCGCAAAAATGATAAAGTATTGTAGGAATTACAGCAAGTATAGTTAATCGATATATATCGCGGCGAGTCCACAGGATAAATTCTTTTACAGAATATTTTTTTCCGGCATGCATAAATTTAGGCTTTGATTTGGGATATTTTTGGGGTGTAAGCGAAGATAAATATTTTTATAAAATTGGTCTTACATCGCCATAAATTTATTTTAGGGTGTTAATAATGTTAATATGCCAAAACCGAGAGTTAATGACGATATGCCCCATGAGTATTTGCCAGAACAAATTTGTTAGACTTTATTCAGTAAGGAACGCAAATAGATGATTAGCTGCGTAAAAATAAACCCGATTGAAGTGGAAATATTTTTTGTTACAAGTCTTCGACAAGCTACCATTGACGTTTTTTGTTTGTCGTCATTGCGAAGCAGGGTTTGTGTGAGCTGAAGCAATCTTATTTCAATTATCTTTCGAATAAGATTGCTTCGTACCTCGCAATGACGATTGCCTTAAAACGTCACTTATATTGATTTTTATGAAATAAATTAATCCTCAGACTGACTCAAAAAAATTGAAATGAAAAACGGGGCTATCGTTTCCGATGCCCCCCTGAAATTGCTTTCCCCTAATTAAAAACTAGAGTTTCACTATTATATTTGGTTGTGGTTCTAATGGATTATTAAATATCTTCCTTCACACATCATCCTCATATTATTCTACCGCGGCTCTAAACATTAAAGCGCCAACGGTTAAATTTGTACGGCTATCAATTAAAATTGCCGAACCATTTGCACGATTATCATCATATAAATCAAAAGCCAAAGCATCTGCAGTTTTAATAATTACCCGACCGATGTCGTTCAATTTAAATTCTTCGGCATCATGTTTTTCTAAAGTATTGATATCTATCTTATGCAGAATTTCGCTGATTTTACATTTGGTGGTTTTACTGTTATGCTGAATTAGATACATAATTGAAGTATCCAATGCCCGTCCATCCATCCAACATAAATCGGCCTCGATTAATTTCGATTCCTGAGGCAAAGCCGATGCATTCACAATCGTATCTCCGCGACTGATATCAACATCATCTTTTAGGTGAATGGTAACCGACTGACCTGCATGAGCAGCTACAGGCTCCTGGTCGAAAAATTCGATTTTCTCGATAATTGAGTTTGCACCTGATGGCAAAATTGTTACTTTATCATTTAAGTTAAAAGTTCCGCTCAAAACACGACCCGCATAGCCCCGATAATCGTGTAATTCTTCTGTTTGAGGGCGAATTACCCACTGAACTGGCATACGAGCCAATTGCGATTTATCCAAGTTATCGGTGTCAACTTTTTCTAAAAAGTGCAACAAACTTTCGCCACCATACCAATCCATTCGCTCAGAATTTTGAACGATATTATCGCCTTTTAATGCGCTAACAGGAATATAAGTAACATCTTTCAATTTCAGTTGTTGCGCTAAAACTTTATATTTTTCGATGATTGAGGTATAAACTTCTTCGCTGTAATCAACCATATCCATTTTGTTAATACAAACCACAATGTGTTTAATATCCAACAATGAAACCAGATAAGAATGGCGAATAGTTTGCTCTACCACACCATTTCTAGCATCAATTAAAATGATAGCCAAATTGGCTGTAGATGCACCAGTAACCATATTTCTGGTGTACTGAATGTGTCCTGGTGTATCGGCAATAATAAACTTACGTTTTTCCGTTTGGAAATATTTGTACGCTACGTCTATCGTTATTCCTTGCTCACGTTCGGCTCTTAAACCATCGGTTAATATGGCTAAATCAATTGTCCCATCGTCGTTTTTGCGGTTAGAGCTTTGTAAAGCCTCTAACTGGTCGGCTAAAATGGAATCTGTATCGTATAACAAACGGCCGATTAAGGTACTTTTACCATCATCTACGCTGCCTGCTGTGAAAAATTTTAATATGTTCATGTTGTTTATAGTGTTAAGAGGTTAGTATCAAGACATGAGTATCAAGTATCAAGACATGTGTTATAATACAAATTGCAGTCTTTAACTTGATGCTAATCTTATTTTTATATTTCAGCTTGCATCCAATCTTGATGCTCTCTATTAGCTACTCCTTTAAAAATACCCGCCTTTTTTTCTATCCTCCATTGCAGCTTCTGAAACCTTATCGTCTAAACGTGCGCCACGCTCTGAGATTTTTGATTCGCTGATTTCTGCAATAATATCGTCTATTAATATAGCTTCAGATTCTACCGCAGCTGTACAAGACATATCGCCAACGGTACGGAAACGTACTTGTTTTCGGAAAATAAAATCATCTTCATCCATATTTAAAAAAGGCGATGCAGCCATTAATTGCCCATTTCTGGTAATTACTTCACGCTCATGTGAGAAATAAATACTTGGCAATTCTATTTTTTCTCTACGGATATAATTCCAAACATCAAGCTCTGTCCAGTTACTGATTGGGAACACGCGAACATTTTCGCCTTTATGGATTTTTCCATTGTAAATGTTCCAAAGTTCCGGGCGTTGGCGTTTTGGATCCCACTGACCGAATTCATCACGAACAGAGAAAATACGTTCTTTAGCTCTTGCTTTTTCTTCGTCTCTACGGGCACCGCCAATACATGCATCAAACTGATGCTTTGCAATCGTATCTAACAAAGTAACGGTTTGCAAAGCATTTCTGCTGGCATTTTTACCAGTTTGCTCAATCACTTTGCCTTGGTCGATAGATTCCTGAACGGAACCTATGATTAATCTTTCGCCAATTCTTTCGACCATTTTATCGCGGTAAGTAATGGTTTCTTCGAAGTTGTGTCCGGTATCAATATGTACCAATGGAAATGGAAATTTCCCAGGACGGAATGCTTTCTCAGCCAAACGAACCAAAGTAATCGAATCTTTTCCACCTGAAAATAATAAGGCTGGTTTTTCAAATTGTCCTGCTACTTCACGCAAAATGTGAATCGCCTCGGCCTCTAATTCGTCTAAATAATCAAAATTGTATGTACTCATACCCCAACCCCCTAAAGGGGCTTTTATGTTTAAAATTTATAATAGTTAATTTCATAGTCACACATTGGAAAGTTCCGCTGTTCAACTATTTATATTTGTTGTTAACCTCACCCTATTAATGGTAGCGGTTTAATTTCTTTTCTGCTCTCCCTCTCCTGAAAGAGAGGGATTTATTATAACTGGATTTAACCATTATGGTATAAGGCATCTGTTTCAAGTTTCCTTCTCTTCAAGGAGATCGATGCAAAACCATGAGTTTAACTAGCTGCTATAACTGGGTGAGGTAATATGCTTTAAGATTGCTTCGTTCCTCGCAAGACGAGGAGTGAAACTCTTCGCTTTAGTCTTTAAGCTTTTAGCTTTCTACTACCTTACCCTCTGCCTCCGTAGCGTGCAACCCACATTCTTTTTTGCTTTGGTCTTCCCACCACCATCTTCCGGCTCTAAAATCTTCGCCAGGCTGTACCGCTCTTGTACATGGTGCACAACCAATACTTGGGAAACCTTTATCATGCAAGGTATTGTAAACGATGTTATTTTCTTTGATATAAGATTTTACATCATCTAAAGTCCAATCGAAAATTGGGTGGAATTTCGTTAACTGATTTCCCTCATCCCACTCTAAATCATGCATATCTTCACGGTTTGCGCTCTGCTCAGCCCTGATTCCCGTTATCCAAATTTCGTTACCCTTTAAAGCCCGTTTTAGCGGTTCGATTTTGCGGATGTAACAACATTCTTTTCTATTTTCTACAGATTCATAAAAGCTATTTGGCCCTTTCGCGTTAACCATATCCTGCAACAATTCATTTTGCGGATAATAAGCATGAATCGGTTTATTATATATTTCTAAAGTACGGTTCCAAACATAATAAGTTTCTGGAAAAAGTCGACCTGTTTCCAAAGTAAATACCTTTATGGGAATATTATTTGAAAAAATTAAGTGCGTAATGGCTTGGTCTTCCCAGCCAAAACTGGTCGAAAAAATTATTGTACCGGCGTATTTATCTGCCAGATATTTCAGTTTATCTACAGTATTTAATCCCGATAATTCTGCTTGTATATCCGCTAAATTGCCCATCACTAAATTAATTTTAAAATAAACATAATTACACTACGCAAACTTACGATCATTACGATAATCCCCACGGCAACCATAATGGTTTTTGCCGAAATTTTGTTCGAAACTCTTGCCGCAATTGGCGATGCTACAGCGCTACCAATAATTAAGCCTAAAACAGCTTCCCAATGTTTGCCCCCTAACATCGTAAAAAATGTTAAGGAACTTAAGGTTGCAATAAAAAACCTACTAATTTTTACGGTACCCAAAGAAAATAACGGATGGCGACCACCTGCAATTAAACTCGATAATACGATTGAACCCCAACCACCACCGAAAGCAGCATCGATAAAACCACCCACAAAACCTAATAGACCAATTTTTTTGATTTTTTCGCTAGCCTTTTTCCTTTTAATGTTGAAGGCTTTCATTAAAATTACACCACCCAAAAACAAAGTATAAACGGCTACAACTGGCTTAACATAAGAACTATAATGCTCCAAAGATGACAAAATATATGCACCTAAAACTGCTCCAATAATTGCCGGAATGATAAGGATTTTGAACAATTTCCAGTTAACATTACCCATTTTATAATGCATCCAGCCCGCAATACCATTGCTCATAACCTCAGAGATATGGATAGCCATACTTGCTGATGCTGGCGGTAAACCCATCGCTAATGAAAATGAAGCTGTAGTTACACCATAAGACATTCCAATTGCACCATCAACTAATGCAAATAAAAATCCGGCTCCTAAAAACCAGTAAAATAGTGGGTCGATATTAATTAAAAATGCCTGAAATTCTGGCTCGGTATTCCAAAGTGAAAAACCGATTGCACCTACAAGTAAAATTGACGCTAACCAAATCAACCACTTAATATTGCGCTCGGCAAAGCTTTTACGGGGATTAATTAAACTCTGCGTAACCTTGTTTAGCTTTTTTACTTTTGATGAAAAATCGCCGTTTAAAGTTTGGCGAAGTGCACTCATATTTTGCAAAGTTTCATCAAGCTCTGCTGGAATACCCTCATTTAAAATCTGTTTCAATCGCTTTGCGATAGTTGGCGATTTTCCATTAGTAGAAATGGCAATTTTTAGATCACCTTTCTGAACGATAGAGCCCAAATAGAAATCACACAAATCTGGTTTATCAGCTACGTTAATTAATAAACCTTTTTCGTGTGTAACTGCTCTAATTTCTTCGTTTAAAATGTTGTTGTTTGTTGCAGCAAAAACAATATCAATGTTTTCCAAATCGGTAACATCGAAACTTTTTTGCATCACATTTATATGAGGATAGTTAGCTACAAGCGCATAAACATCTGGCGATACAATTTCTGCAACGATGGTAATTTTAGCCTGATGGCTATTATTTACAATAGCTGTTAGCTTTTCAAGCCCAATATTCCCTGCACCAATCAATAATGTACGCAGCTTGTTCAGCTTTATAAAAACTGGAAAAAGCTGATTCCCTTTCTCTTGTTCGGAGAAAGATTCTGCATTATTAGGTTGGTTAGGCAATACTTGCATATTGTTTTACTAATTTTTTAAACGATGGATGTAAGGAAACTACTTCGCCAAAAATTAAAAGTGCCGGAGCCTTAATATTTTCTTTTTTAACCAAACTTTCGATGGTTTCAACCGTACCAACTACTAATTTTTCTTCAGCTGATGAACCATTTTGAACCACCGCTGTAGGTAAATGGCACCGACCAGCTGCTTTGAAAATTTCGACAATTTTAGCTATTTTTTTTAAGCCCATTAGCACTAAAACCGTAGCGTTTGATTCTGCTGCCTGATAAATATCATTCGAAACTTCGCCCGAAGTTGTTGTACCTGTAATTACCCAAAAGCTTTCGCTTAAACCGCGGTGCGTAACCGGAATTTGTTGTAAGCCAGGAACACCAATTGAACTCGAAATACCTGGAATTACATCTACAGGAATGCTGTAAGATGCCGCGTAATCCAATTCTTCATATCCTCTACCGAAAACAAATGGGTCACCGCCTTTTAAACGTACCACATGACCGTAGTTTAAGGCGTAATCAATCATTAATTTGTTAATGGTTTCTTGCGGATAAGAGTGCTCACCCGAACGTTTGCCTACATAAATTTTAATGGCATCAGCACGTGCATGCTCTAATAATGCTTCATTTGTTAAAGCATCGTACAACACTACATCAGCAGCTTGCAAAGCTTTAACACCTTTCAAGGTTAGTAAATCTGGATCGCCTGGACCAGCACCTAAAAGGGTGATTTTTGATTCTTTATTTTGATTTAACATACGTTTAAATTTTGAATGAATGAATTTTGAATGACTGAATGAAAGCATTTAGCGTATCGCTTTAAGCGTTTGCCAGGCCTCAAATCTATTGCCTCAAATCTCACTTTACTAATACTGCCCTTTTTTCCTTTATTTGATTTAAAAACGCTTCCGCCTGGTTAAAATAGCTATTTGCAAATACTGCAGTTGGTTCATTTTTGTTAATTTGAAGAACCAAATCAGAGAAATTTGTAGATAAATTAAATTCACCAGTTTCCACGTAATGATTATCAAATTCTCTAATTACGCCAACCTGCGTGCTGCTATTTACACCCTTATCTAAAAGCAACGATTTTGCTGCGCTAACAAAAGTGCTGTATGTATGGTAAATTGCATCAGCGTAAGCACCCTTTTCTAAATTTTGCTTTGCCCATCCGAATTTTTCATCAGCCTCTAAAAGCAAAGTAGCAACCAAATCAATTACCACACCCGCACATTCGCCAACACCAATCGCCGTAACAAACTGCTCTACATGGCCCCAATCTACAAACTCTTCTTGCTGTAGATTTGTTAAATCGGCCAAAGGTTTTAATAACTGATAAAAATGGTCTTTACCTTTTCTATCATAATATTGATGAAAGTTTTCGTTCTCCTCGTTATTCGCCTTAAAATCATTTAAAATGAAATGCAAAACGCTGGTTGCTCTTTTCGATGGCACTTTAATCACACGTTCTGCAACTCTGCCCACACCATTTCCAACTGTACCACCACCAAGCATTACTTGTACCGCCGGAACCACTTTTCCCTCTGCTTTTACAGAACTTCCATGGAAACCTATTTCTGCCAAACCATGCTGACCGCAGGAGTTCATACAGCCGCTAATTTTAATTTTAATGTTTTTCTCGTAAATGAACTCAGGGAAATCAGTGTAAATTACATCTTCCAAAACTTCGGCTAATGTCATTGAGTTAGAAATACCCAAATTACAAGTATCCGTTCCAGGGCAAGTGGTTATATCTGCCAAACTATCGAAACCAGCCGTTGTGAATCCAATTTTATTTAAGGCTGCATATAAAGATGCCAGAGCCTCTTTTCTAACAAACTTTAATAGTAAACCTTGGTTTTGTGTAACCCTGATTTCATCGGCAACGTAAGGTTTAATTGCATCAACAAAAGCTCTAGCTTTATCTGTTTTAATATCGCCAACCTGAACTTTAACATAAACCGAATAAAAATCGGCTTGCTTTTGCTCTACAACATTTGTAGCAAACCAATGCTTATAATGTGTTTCATTCAATATTTCTACCTCACTAAAGTCTTGTGTTAATGGCAAAGTTGGCTGAGGCACAGTATCTCTATCTATTTTATAAGTTTTAACTTTATTGGCGATGCGCTCTTCAGCTACCAAACGTAAAACCTCTTCTAATCCTAATTTCTGCACCAAATATTTTAAACGGGCCTTGTTTCTGTTGGTACGTTCTCCATAACGATCGAACACGCGAAGAACAGATTCTGTAAAAGGAATCAATTGGTCTTCATGCAAAAATTCGTGTATCGCGTTAGCCAAAAACGGCTGTGCACCTAAACCCCCTGCGAATAAAACTTTGAAACCACGCTCGCCATCTTCGTTAATCTTTGGTATAAACCCTAAATCGTGAATGTAACTAAACGCTGTATCTTTATCGCTCGATGAGAAAGAAATTTTAATCTTTCTACCCATTTCCTGGCAAATTGGGTTACGCAAAAAGTATTTGAAAACAGCATGTGCATAAGGCGAAACGTCAAAGGGTTCGTCCTTATCAATACCCGAATTTGGCGATGCGGTTACATTACGAACTGTATTTCCACAAGCTTCGCGAAGCGTAATATCATCTTTTTCCAGTTTAGCCCAAAGCTCTGGTGTTCTATCCAAGCTTACATAATGTAACTGAATATCCTGACGAGTTGTTAAGTGCAAATTGCCACTTCCATATTCATCTGCAATATCAGCAATACGCAATAATTGCTTAAACGTAACCTTACCAAAAGGCAGTTTAATGCGAATCATTTGTACACCTGGCTGTCTTTGTCCGTAAACACCGCGAGCTAAACGTAAGCTCCTAAATTTCTCATCGTGAATGGTTCCGTCGCGAAAAGCTTTAATCTTATTCTCTAAATCAATAATGTCCTGCTCGACAATATTGTTTTCGAGTTCTGTTCTGAAACTTTGCATAGTTGTTGTTAGCTTTACTCAAAAAATGCCTCTCTTTTTTCTGAGAAGCATCCAATATTTTACACATATAAATTATTTAATACCCTCTTCTATTGCGTTTTGCAACAACAATAAATCATTTGGGTACAAATTGAGTTATGTATAAAACTGATGTTCATCTGTCAAATATATAAAGTATATAGGAATAGTAGTAATTTTTATTAAAAAAGTTTTGAATAACCTTTTAGATTGACAAACAATTCGTTAATATTTAGAAGGAAATGTATTTCTAATGAATTTGGGAACCGTTGTTTTCCTTCGCAACGGGAACAATTAAGAAAATACAGTATCCGTGTTCTTCTTAGGTTTTTGAAATAAAAATTGAAAGCTTATAAATTTTCAATACTCAACTTCAAAGTATCTTCACGACCTATAACATCGGCAATGCTTGTTTCTGTTAAAACCTTCAAAGTAGCATCTCTAACATCAATAAAAGCACTTCTTATACCACAAGTTTTTTCATCTACACATTCATCACATTTGTGATAGAAGTTTAAGCTGGCACATGGAACCATTGCAATTGGCCCATCAGTTACACGCATAACATGTACCAAAAGAATTTCTTCAGGTTTTTTGTTTAAACTATAGCCACCTCCAGCTCCCTTTTTACTGTATAAAAAGCCTGCATTACGTAAATCTAATAAAATCTGCTCTAAGAATTTTTTGGGAATATGCTCCTCCTCAGCAATCTTTGAGATTTGCATGGGTGGTTTTTCTACATTTTTGCCAAGTGCAACAAGTGCTTTAATAGCGTATTTAGTCTTTTTGGATAGCATATTTTTACAAATCTAATAAATTAAGTATAATTTTAAAACAGTGTTTGTGTTACAAACTGTTATGCAAAGAGTTAAACTAAACTTTAAAGCTGGATAAGCCTCAATTATAACTAATTTAATTATCTTTAGCTGTAAAACGGTTTTTTTTAATCTTTAAAATAGTTAAATCCTTAAATATAAGCACCCATAAAATAAGTATAGAAGCTAAACTTTTTGCAGTTTTGTGCAAATGCGTTATCATTATATCTTTAATAAACATATTTGCTAATTTTATTGTAGGCTTATCTTGGGTACTTAATATTTACATATTTTTAGGTATTTTCATTCATGCAGCTTTTTATTATTATGCATTAAGGGATAAAGTTTTTGAAAAAACTAGATTATGGTACTTCATTTTTAATATTACCTCAATTGCACCAGCATGGTTCTTAAATGGAGGCGCTTTAGGTTCTACTCCTTTATTTTTTATATTTTATTTAAGCATAGCAATGCTTTCATTACCTAAAAAATTAAGATACATTTTTGTTTTTTACTTCTTTTCTATTGTTAGTCTTTGTATTGTAGGAGAAAATAGATTTCCAAACTGGGTAACACACTACCCAAGTGATAACTCCAGAAATTTTGATATCCTTTTTGGCTTTTTAGATGTTTCAATAATGATGATACTTATGCTTGCCATGTATAAGAAAGTTACTGAACACGATAAATTTATACTGCTAAAAAGCAAGCAAAGATTAGAAACTTCGCAACAAGAACTTATTATTGCTAAAGAAGAAGCTGAAGCTGCTACCAGAGCCAAATCAAGATTCTTAGCCAACATGAGTCATGAGATAAGAACACCTTTAAATGGGATTATTGGTGCTTCAGAGTTACTCAAACTTACAAATCTAGATTATGAACAGTCGCAATTACTAAACACGTTGCAAGCCAGTAACAGCATAATGATAGATATTGTGAACGATTTGCTAGATATTTCTAAAATTGAAGCGAACAAAATGGAAATCTATAAACATGTGTTTGATATTAGAAACTCAATTTCGGAAGTTGAAAATATTATTAAACCGCTGCTAAATAATTTAAAGCTCAAATTCAATTGCCATATCGATGAAAACCTTCCAAAAAACGTTGTTACAGATGAAATCAAGTACAAACAAATCCTCATAAATTTATTAAGCAATTCGATTAAATTTACTTTAGAGGGTAATGTAACTTTGTACCTTAATTATGAAGATAAAAATGGAGTAAGCACTTTAAGATCAGCAATAAAAGATACAGGAATTGGTATTGAAGATGAAGATATGAAAAAACTGTTTTTACCTTTCTCTCAAGTAAATCCATCAGGGTCAACGCATAAAATTTTCTAAAATTCGTTGTGTTATCCACAAAATGTTAATTTCTGCCTAAGAACTTTTTTATTTTAAAGGCCTGGTTTCATATAGCT